>CAZLXK010000429.1:0-1504 GCA_964563305.1 uncultured Treponema sp. | reverse complement strand
TTTTGACTAAAAAGAGAATGTAGGCGATAAGCCGAAACCATGAAAAGCCCGGTTTTTTGCTTTAGCAAAAAATGCACCCAAATTATTGACAAAAAAAATCGACACAATAAGATATTTCTATGAAAAAATCTGAAGAAGAATACAAAAATTTGTCGCTAAATGAATTTACAAAGGCAGCGAAACTTTATGAAAGTGATTTTTCGGGAATTTATAAAATGTGCAAAAAAGATTATCCTGAAATTCTTGAAGAAATTGAAAAAGAGCCTTTTGATTCTTTGCTTGACGCTGGTTGTGGGCCGGCTCCGATGGAATATCTTTTGTCGCAAAAATATCCTGAAAAACATTACTTTGGAATTGATTTAACTCCTGCGATGATTGAAAAGGCGAAAGAAAAAAATATTCCGAATTCTGATTTTATTGTGGGCGATTGTGAAAAGCTTCCGTTTAATGAAAATTCTTTTGACATAATTATTTGTTCAATGTCGGCTCATCATTATCCGAATATTCAAAATTTTTTTGATTCAGTTTTTAAATGCTTGAAACATGGCGGACGCTTTATTTTGCGTGATATGACAACTGATAAGAAATTTTTGAGATTTTTGATTGACAAAGTTGAAATTCCGCTTGCTAATTTGCTTGGACACGGCGATGTTGCTTTACTGAAACGTGAGGAAATGCAAGAAAAACTTGAAAAGGCGGGACTTAAGGTTGAAAAAAATGAAGTTCGTAAAGGAATGAGGCTTCATATTGTGGCTAGGAAAGTGTGAGGTTTGTCGCAAAACTGGCGCTTCTCGTGGAAGAACTGGCAGTTCTCGCGGAAAACTGTTAGGTTCTTGCAGAAAACTGGCGGTTCTTGCGTGAAAACTGGCGGTTCTCGCAGAAAAGCGGCGGTTCTCGTGAAAAAGTGGCGGTTCTTGCGAGCAAGTAAAGTGTCCGCTTTCGCAAGTAAAGTACAAGTTTCACAACATCAGCGAAAGACCGCGTGCCAGCCGTAAGACAATAACCGCAAGTTTTCGCAGTAAAACCTAGCCCAGATTGTAGTGGTTGCGTTAAGCAATTAGCAC
Source organism: uncultured Treponema sp. (assembly GCA_964563305.1). Lineage (GTDB taxonomy): Bacteria > Spirochaetota > Spirochaetia > Treponematales > Treponemataceae > Treponema_D. The sequence goes on along the minus strand of CAZLXK010000429.1, from coordinate 440 downwards.
GAAGTGCTAACGAAGCGAAAGCGTAGCCACGAAAAGCTGGTTTGATATGCAAAGTATGCTCCAAAAAAATAAAAAAACTCTGCCACGCTCGAAAACAAAGTGTCACTTTTCGAAGTAAATCGCCACTTACTTAACAGAAGAAACGCTCCTAACTCTCATACTTCCCCACCACTTTCAAACATTCTTCTTTAAGTTCCGATTTAAGTCGCTTAGGTTTTATAACTGTAGCCGAATCACCAAAACTCAAAATCCAAGAAAAAATCATTTCTTTTTGATTAGATTTAAACTTTAGCAAAACCGAACCGTCGGCTTTTTGTTTAATAATTTGATCTTTGTGCCATTCGCGTTCAGTAATATAATTTGCCAAATTTTTTGAAAACAAAATTTCGTATTCTTCAAGTTCCGTTTTGTTATTCCAAATTCCAAAATCTAACTCCACG
>CAZLXK010000428.1:0-1531 GCA_964563305.1 uncultured Treponema sp. | reverse complement strand
TTCAACCACCGTCATTTTGCTCAGCCACAAAAAATCATCGTCACTTTTATTTCCAAGGATTTTGGCGAATAAAGGTTTCATCGCGCTCATAACCTACAGAAACAATGCTTACAGGCGTTGCACAAAAATCTTCAATAAATTCTATGTAAGAGCGAGCATTTTTTGGCAAGTTTTCGTATTTTTTGATTTCTTTAAGCGGAGTTTTCCAACCGTCAAATTTTTTAAGAACTGGTTTTGCTGCGTTAAGTTCATCAATATTTGCTGGAAAATCTGTTACAATTTTTCCGTTAATATCGTAAGCAACGCACGCTTCTATTTGATCCATTGCGTCATAAATATCAAGATGTGTAAGAACTAAACCGTCCAAAGAATTTACTCGGCAAGCATAACGCAATGCAACCAAATCAAGATAACCACAACGGCGAGCTCTTCCAGTTGTAACACCATATTCTCGTCCAGTGTCGCGAACGTAACGGCAAAGTTCACTTTCGCTTTCATCGCCTTCATTAAATTCACTTGGCATAGGACCATTTCCAACGCGAGTTTCGTAAGCCTTAAAAACGCCCAAAATTTTATCTAAATCATGTGGACCAATTCCGCAACCTGTAGCCGCTCCAGCCGCACAAGATGTTCCTGAAGAAACGTAAGGATAAGTTCCAGAATCAATATCAAGCATTGCACCTTGTGCACCTTCAAACAAAACATTTTCTTTACGAACTTCCCACATAATTTTTGTTAAATCAACACGCATTGAAAGAAGTTTATCTTTGTATTTATTCAGATATTCAAGATCTTCGCCTTCAAATTCTGACATTTTTTCTTTCCAATCCAAATCAGCAAGTCGAAGTCCGTCGCGATGAGCTTTTTCTGAATACGCAATTCCGATTCCGCGCCCTGTAGTTCCGATTGGTCTTTTGCGACTAGCGTCACGATCTTTGTCCATTTGTCGATATTTTGGCAAAATAAGTTGTGCTCTGTCAGAAATAAAAACGCGACCTTGCCATTTTATTCCGTTATCTTCGAGCATTTTTAGTTCAGCAAAAAGTGCTTCTGGATCAATCACCATTCCTGCTCCAAGAAAAACTTTTTTATCTGAATAAAGGATTCCGCTTGGAACTTGATGAAGAGCAAATTGCTTTCCGTCTACAACGATTGTGTGACCTGCGTTTGGTCCGCCTGAATAACGAACAACGTACTTTGCATCTTCTGCAAGATAATCAACAATCTTGCCTTTTCCTTCATCGCCCCATTGAGCACCAATAATTACAACTTTCATATTTCCTCCATAAAGAAATCACTTTTATTTAGTCAAATTCGCAGTTTTGCTCGCGGACTCGCGGACTCGCGGTTTACTTCGAGAACTGGCACTTTCGCGTGAAAACTCGCAGTTTACTTCGAAAACTGACAGTTATCGCAAGAAACTTGCGGTTTACGTCGAAAACTGGCAGTTATCGCAAGAAACTTGCGGTTTACGTCGAAAACTCGCAGTTATCGCAAGAAACTTGCGGTTTTGCCAGCGAAGCGTCGCTTG
>CAZLXK010000427.1:0-1542 GCA_964563305.1 uncultured Treponema sp. | reverse complement strand
ATAAGAGGTCAGCCAAAGGGAAAGTCAAACTGACCATACATTGATTGTGTTTAACGTTTTTCCTAATGTAGCGATGCTTTTATTATACGAACACTTGTTCGAGTTGTCAATTAGAAGTCTGACGAAATTTTATTTTCCCTTAAGGAAAGTAGACAGGCTGATTATTCAAATCTTTCTCTGCCCACTTGAATTTCCGGTTTTACTTACGCTTTCCCGGTCTGGTTTGTGCAAGTGCTGAACCTGCAACTGACTTTGAAGTCTTGCTATAACGTCCATCACGAAGAACTTTGCTTGCTTTTGAAGCAACTGCCTTGGATGTCTGCTTGCTGTTTTTAGCCATTGTTTTCACCTTCTTTTGCAATCCATATTTATAACCTATCTGATTGCGATTTCATTGTAGCAAATTCAATATTTTCAACTTTGGGAGTTCTCCCAAGCCGAAATATACGTAAAAACAGTAGCTTTTCTTAAAAAGAGCACAAAAAAGACCTTATACCTACTAGATTTAAATCTAATAGGGCATAAGGCCATTTTTATATTGCTTATTCAATTGCTAAATTTGGGGATTTTCCCAAACATATTTTTTTAAATTTGCCACTCAAGATTATTTGTTTCTGCTATTTTTAATCTCCAAGAACGCAAATCCTCACCATAACAATAATTGATTAAGAAATTGTAGAATTGATGCTGTTCATTCGAAGTATTCAAATCAATTCCTGCACTTTTTAATAACTGATGTGCTACAATTGGATGCAATTCAAATGCAACACAAAATCTTATGCAATCAACAACTGAAGGCATAGCAGAACCTGCTAGTAACTTTTCAATTTTATGGTTGTCCACCTTCGATTCCTTTGCAAGTGAGTTGACTGTAAATCCACCATCATCCATAAGTCCTTTAAGATTATATGGAAATGAGCCTGATATCCGGTTTTTCAATTCAATTGCTTCTCGATTATCTTCAAGAACTCTTTCAACCTCTGCATCTTGCGCCCGTAAGAAAATTCTTCGATTATGTTCATCGTCAGTTTTGATTTTCTTTGGATTTGCTTTTTTTCTGTTCTCACAAGTTTTGCAAGACTCATATGGCAAATCAATATCATCTTCTTCAACAGAATTAAATGCTAAACAACACTCATCTCTATGTGCAATTGCATATTCACTTAAGTGTTTTTTACCATCTTCTATTTCAATGTACTTAGCATCATTAATTACAAAATATCCATCAACATAAAGTATTTCTTTGTTAGTTAAAGTTTGCTTTAACTTGGTATTATTGATGGATGCATAAAAAGAATTAAAAATTCCGCCAACAAAAGTTTGACCATCTTTAATGTGTATAACTTTACTTGCAAAATCCATATCTCTTTCTTCTTTGATTTTTGTACGTTGAATATCTTCTATTTGTTTTACTAAATTTGCCACATCTTCGCTGTAATTACGTTTATTCCAAGTTTCAATAACATACTTCAAGTCAATCAAGAATGCATGAATAATTTCATGATCTTCCGTTCCCTTACGATAATCTGTTTTTGAATAACC
>CAZLXK010000426.1:0-1551 GCA_964563305.1 uncultured Treponema sp. | reverse complement strand
TACTGCTGTGGCGGACGAACCGGACACTTCAAAAGTATGCTTCGATACCGCCAAATTCCGTGCGTTTGTCGAAGGCTTTATCTGCGAGACGATTGATTCTCTTAAACCGATAGAAATCAGTAATCTTGTAAAAACCACAGCGAATCACAAAATTCTCATGATGTTTCCATATTTTTGCAAAATGGCGTACGTATTGAAGTGCATATCGACCTTTGGATTTTAGACGGTATCCAAGATGCTGACATTTGTAAAGCGAGACAAACTGCTATGACGGGGAAATCTTTTGAAATTTGCAGAAGTTGCTCGTAAATTAAGTCGAATATGGTTTGGAAACGAATGGTGCGACACGGTTTCTCAACAGATGGAAGATTATATTCTGTGCAGTGGCGTATAGGGAAACATCGAAAATTGCATGACCGTGCAACAGTAGAAACAAGGCGGTCGAATGAAATATGCTTTATTGAAGATATTTATCCCATATGACGTCATTAAGTTCTATTACCCTATCCTACAAATTTATAGATATATAGGGTATTATCGAAAAAACGAAAATAGATATGCACAATTAACAAATCCATGGTATAATGACGGTTCAAGAAATTAGACTCTTTTAATTTTGAAAATAAAAAAATACTTCTCAAAATAAACAACAATATAATGAAGAATGATAGAAAAAATGTTATAAAAAATATTAACAACAGAATGCCGATGCGGAAAATCTGCTCGGCTTTTGTTTTTGGGGGAAACTATTTGTAATTCATATTTAATATAAATAACTTTTATTTGCAAGCGTATAGTTTTTGTGATGAAACTTTGGGTTTTTATTTTGCAAAATTATTTTTCAATGTTTCTTTTATAAAATAAATTACAATTTAAATACACAATTATTTTTTGTTTTTAGAAAGTTCTGTTAAAGCAACTTCATCTATTTTGTTTAATTTTAAAATAACGTAATCTTCTTCCAAAAATATTTTGAAAAATTTAATTATTTCTTTTCTATAATCAAACAACGTACTTTTGCTTAAGTTACAATAATTTGTTAACTTCCATTTAGGCATTTTTATGTCGTCTATGTAAATCGCTTTGAAAACAGTGTAAAAATGCGTGCCGTTAATTTTGTTGTCAAGTTCGCAATAATTTTTTACGTTATCGTATGTCAATTCCCAAAATTCATCGGTTTTAGCAAGATTCTTGATTCGTTTTTCTTTTTCACTTAACAAACTTTCAGATGAAAGTGCTTCAATATTAATATCATTTGTATTCATATATATTATTATATAGCAAAAATTACCAAAAAGAGTACGAAAATTCCGTACTCTTTTTATCAACATAAAAAAACGCTAGGAAAATACTGACAATTTTGCTTGTAAAAAAATTTATAAATTAAAAAATTTTACAAAAAAATTAACATATTTATGACTATGTGAACGAAAAAAGAAAGATTCTTCGCTTACGCTCAGAATGACAGGAAATAGAAATTATTATAAAAAAAATTTGCTAAAAGATTTTGCTTTAGCAAAAGATTTTAGTGAAAGAGGAAAAAACAACTGA
>CAZLXK010000425.1:0-1558 GCA_964563305.1 uncultured Treponema sp. | reverse complement strand
TCGCGCTCAACCATCTTGACTACAAGATTCAGAACCTGAACTCGCTTGCAAACGATGAGTCGCTAAAGCCGCTTGAGCGTGCGAATGTCGCTCTAAAGCAGTTCGGCAGACTTTCTGATTCGGAAGTTGTAACACCAAGTTTTATCTGCGATTCAATGGCGAATCTTCTTAGCGGCGAAATCTTGCAGAACGCGGTCAAAAACAAGAAATGCATTCTTGACATAAACAGCAAGCTCGCGGAATTTCCGATTGCCATTTACAAACGTTTTACACAAAAGCTCAAAGTCCCGCCTGAAAAAATCGTGAACTTGATTTACGCAGTTCCCTCTTCGACGCACACGTATGAGTTCACCAGAAAAATCTACGAGATTCTTGGCTTGAACACAGACAACATCGCAAGAAAATTTGTGAGCTACGATTTGCTCAAAGTCAAAGATGAAAAAGGAAATATCGATTACGAGAGAATAAAAAATATCTTGAACCAAAACAAAACGTTCAGAGAGATTGCGCTTACCGACAAAGTTGTTCCAGGAGATGACAATATGAAATTTGATGTAGTTATGGGAAATCCGCCGTATCAGGAAGATGATAAAGGAGCGGGCGCAAGTGCAGTGCCGATTTATCCTCATTTTGTCAGACTTGGCAAATTGTTAAGCAATGAATTTTCTACTTTTATTGTTCCAGCAAGATGGTATACAGGCGGAAAAAATCTTGATGATTTTAGAGAAGAAATGTTGAATGACAAAAACATAGAATGTCTGCACGATTTTATCCATCCAGAGCAAGTTTTCCCGGATACAAATAATCGCGGCGGCGTATGTTTTTTTTCTTTCAATAAAAAATATGACAACAAGCAGAACGGAACTCGTGTAGTCAGCCACGGAGACAATGAAATCCTTGATGATGTTCAACGTCCTTTCAAGATAAACGGATTTGATGTTTTTATCCGCCATTGGAAATCTGTTTCAATATTAAGCAAAGTCTACAAGCCCAATGAGCAAAAATATATGTCTGATTATGTTTCTGGGCGGCAGCCATTCGGAATTGAAAGCTCTTTTTCAAAATCTTCTGAATTCTCACTTGACAAAAACAAGTTTAAAAATCCTGTTGAATGTTTGGCAAAAGGCCAGAAATTCGGCTTTATTGAGAAATCTGCCGTAAAGGAACGAACTGATTTAATTGACAAATGGAAAGTTTTTACTCCTCGCGCAAACAACATAGGCACAGAATTGGCAGATGACAATTTTAACACAATTATTGGAAAACCAAATACCGTCTGCACAGAAGCCTACATCGTAATTGGCGAAAATCTTGATTTAAATGAAGAAAAATGCAAAAACATCTGCAAATATTTCAAAACAAAATTTGCAAGATATATGCACAGTTTGGCGAAATCCAGCCACGATGCAACTTCAAAAACATATTCATATGTTCCTCTCCAAGACTTTTCTTCCGCAAGCGACATCGACTGGACAAAATCCATTCCTGAAATCGACCGGCAGCTCTACAAAAAATACGGGCTTTCAAAAGAGGAAATCGAGTTCATCGAAAAAATGGT
>CAZLXK010000424.1:0-1570 GCA_964563305.1 uncultured Treponema sp. | reverse complement strand
TTGTTTTAATTATTTTTTTATTAATCAACGGTGCAAAAAATTGCACCCTACTGCTAATCGTAAAATTTTCGTTCACTATTTCAGCGTTATTTCGGCATTCCTTCACTTTATTCAGTCAGCCTACACAAAATCCGCTTCGTTCGTAATGACCGGAAAATAAAAATTGTTAGCTTATTTTATGCGTCGTTTCGCCTTGTATCGCAAAGACACAAAAATCAAATACAATTATGCGGTAAATTATAAACTTACCACACCACATCTACATACTCTTGGAAATAAAATTGTTAGCTCTTGCGATGTTTCGGGTTACACACTCAACATGACAAAAGGCAAGAACATTTGATTTTGTGCAAAAAATACACCAGAAAATTTACAAATAAACTCTATCTAAGTATAAAAACAGTTCATCACTAGTCATTCCTTTGTATCGTTTATATTTATCAATTTTTTGAAGTTTATCATAATAGGTTTGAGCCAATGAATTTTCACCAGCTTTTTTATAAATAAAAAACTTATAAGCATAATAAGGTTTATCATTTTTTGCATATTTATGCCACTCATCAATTTTTTGATGTGCTTTTTCAAACTCATTTAATCCTGTATAAATCGCACTCATTAAATATAAATCTTCACGTTGTGTACCAAATAAAAAAGCATTATCATTTTGTATTAAACTATTTAATTCATCTAACGCACTTTGATATTCACCATTTGCTATGTATATTCTAACAAGCAAAGCACCAACAGTTTCGCCATTTGATTTTGCCAAATTATAATATTTTAATGCCTCATCAAATTTGCCCCATTCCAATGCTCTCATTGATAAATTTTCATAACGGTATACATATAAATCTTTTTGCAGAACATCTGCCCACATTAAATTTTCTAAAATTAATTTTTGAGCTTCAGGAGATGAAAATGTTTTATAATCATATTTTTCAGATATTTCTTTATAGGTATAAAATTCCAGTTCCAAAGCACACTTTGTTTTAAATACAGGAAGCAACGAATATTTATAAGCTTTTTCAATTACGTTACAATTTTCAAGTAATATATCATATTTTTTAATCAATATACTGGGATATGTTAAATAAAATAGAACTCCAAAAACAATTAATGATAACATAATTTTTTTTAAAATTACCAAGTTTTTATTTTTTAAGAAATTAAAAACACAATAAACTATTGCTAGAATAGCCAAAATTAGAAGCAAAATATTTAAAATATAAATATCATTTAAAATTAACAATAACGAATGATTCAAAAGTTGATATTTACTTAGGTCTATACTCTCATTTGCTTTTACTAAATCAAAAAAAACAACGCAAAAAAAGTAAACAAAACTAAGTACCGCTAAAGAAGATAACATAATAAACGGCTTGTTTTTAAACTTGTCACCAAACAAATATTTTGCGAACAACAAAACAACAAGCATTGATATTAATATAGAAAACACTATCGGGTAATTTACTAAAAACTCTAGCATAATTTTCCTTTATTTTTTACCTCAACAATGAATACACTGAAAAATAGTGCAATATTGCCCCTGTTAATACGAACAAGTGCCAAA
>CAZLXK010000423.1:0-1579 GCA_964563305.1 uncultured Treponema sp. | reverse complement strand
CAAAAATCATTTTAGAAAAACGAATGGAACGCGCGGTTTTGCTTATGAAGAACACGGATTTGTCGCTAGAAGAAATAAGCAAAATGCTAGGTTATTCCGACCACAGCAATTTTTTTAAAGCATTCAAAGAATATTTTGGAAAAACGCCACGTAGCGTCATTGCAAACAGTTAACATTATGAACTTGCCGCTTATGTAATGTTCGCGATTTCTTCAAAAGAAATTCTGCTTGAATATCAAAAAACGCTTGAAAAATCAATCGAGGGAAGCAAACGATAAGTTTATACGGAAATAATCATCCTCGCCGTTTCCACAAATCCCTTCACAACAGAATCTTCCGCTTTGATTTTCTGCATATAAATTCCAAACTCTGTGCGCGGACTTCCGCTCCATTCATGCACGGCAAGATCGCTTTCTTTTTGCACAAACAGCGAAGGCAAAAATGCAAATCCTGCTCCGGCTTTTACAAGGGCAAGTGCTTCTTCGCTGTTTTGGCAAAGGATATTGTTCAAATCATCGTTCACGGGAATTATTTTTCGACCGCGTGAAAATGTGTTTTTTAGAAGATACGGCGGAATGTAGATTATTTGCCTAAAGCTAAAAAGGTCTTCCGATGAAACTTCATTTTTGCTCGCAAGCGGATGGTCTTTTCTCACAACACAGACAAAATGCTCTTCTTTGAGTGGAACAAACTGAATCTTTTCATTCGTGAACCTTGCGTCTTTTATACCCAGAATCAAATCAAGGCTGTCTTCCGAAAGCCTGTTCAAGTTCGCGTCAGTCTGGTCAAGGAAAAATTCCGGCGAGATGTTTTCATTTTCTTTTAAGAGCCGCTCCAGACACTTTGCGATAAAGGGCAAACAGTTTGTGTCGGCATATCCGATTTTAAACGTGTGACAACTTTCACTTTTAAATGCAGAAAACATCTTTTTAGAATGATAATATGTATTCAGCATGGACTTTGCGTCCTGCAAAAATTTCGTGCCAATTTCCGTAAGGGCAACACTCCGCGTGCTTCGGGCAAAAAGCCTCTCTCCAAGCTCCGTCTCAAGCGACTGGATCTGCCTGGAAACTCCCGGCTGAGTCATATTAAGTTCTTCCGCTGTCCGCACATAGTTTAAGGTTGCGGCAAGCGTTACAAAACATTCAAGTTGCGTGGTGGTCATTTGAGGACTTCTATTTTCAAATCCTTTATTCGCCCTAAATGTTGCTCGTTGTTTGTCAGCAAAACAGCATTATGCTCTAGAGCACTAGCTCCAATGAAAATGTCAGCATCTTCAATAAGATTTCCGTTTGATTGCAAATCCGCATAAATTTGAGAAGAGATGTCGAGTGTTGAAATAGTCAGTTCGACAATTCCCATTTCTTCTGCGAAATTTAAAAACAAGTTCAGTTTTGTTGTAGCACCGCTTGCAAGCAGACCTCGTTTTATTTCGTAATACGCAATGCTCGGAATCAAAATCTCGTTTTTTTCTTCTGCTAGTTCGTCAATTCGTTTTAATACTGATTTTTTGCCTTTTAGAAGATAACTTATGATATTTGTGTCCAAAAAATATGTCATAAATCAACTTCCTTTAACT
>CAZLXK010000422.1:0-1580 GCA_964563305.1 uncultured Treponema sp. | reverse complement strand
AATTGGTTCTTTAATTCCAGACGGAATTGGCGTTCAACTAGGAGCCGATTACAAATTGCCACTAAATTCTTTTGACGCTTTTAAGTTTCAGGTAGAAAGCACTTACACAACGCCTTTTATGTACATAAAATCTAAGCCCGGACATTCATTTTATTCACATCGACAAAATGCTTATTACGCTAATTATATTGATTCTTGGACTGGAACTTCTTACGGACCAAATACTTTTGCCACCGAAGCGATAATCACTTTTGATAGATATTCAAAATTTTCTGTTTCGCTAGATTATTCATTTATTATGCACGGCGATACAGATTTTTCGATTTTTAATCAAACGGATTCTGATGGCAATTACATTTACTTTCCTTGGGTAAAATATCAAACAAGCGACAAATCAGATGAAAGTTACAACGAATGTCTTGACGAAGCTCGAGGTCATCTTCTTAACGGCGTAATTCAATACACAAATAAATTTGCTTTAAGAGGCGAATATAAGTTTTCTGATAGAATTTCTCTTGGTGGACAAATTTTATATTCTTTGATTTTTAATTGTAATAATCTTCGCGGAAATACTCAGCATTGCATCGAATTTACTTTATTTTCAAAACTAGAACTTTTTGATCTAAATGAATTTTCAAAGTCTGAAATGCACAAAATTTTTGTAAAAAATATATAATTTTTTGTGGATTTTTGTGATTTTGAACTTATTTAACCTTAAAAGTCAAGTTTTTATTTTTTTGCAAAATTGTGTCATTCCGAACTAGTTTCGGAATCTGTAATGTTAAAAAATGTCAAAGACAGATGTTGTACTAGGTCGCCGAAGACTATCAAGTTAGATATCACGATTTAAAAAAAATTGATTTTCGTGCTTAATATTGACTAGAAATAAACATTCACATTATAATATATTCTACAATTTTGAATCTTGTGGTATTGACTTGATTTCTAACAGTGAGGAAATGATACACGGTTTTACGAGGTAGAGCTGACTGGGATTTCTTCAATATCGGGCAAGAAATAGGAGAAAAAATATGAAAAAGGGAATTCACCCAGAGTACAAACTTACAAAAATTACATGTGTGTGTGGAAATGTAATCGAAACTCGTTCTACAGTTCCAAATATTAAAGTTGAAATTTGCTCTGCATGCCATCCGTTCTACACAGGAAAGCAAAAACTTGTTGATACTGCCGGTCGAATTGAACGTTTCAACAAACGCTATGGAATGAAAAATTCAGAAAACAAATAATTTTATTTGTAAGTTTTAGTAATTTTTATCTTAAAATAAGAGATCAGTTGTTTTTCAGCTGATCTTTTTTTTATTTTTTCAGATTTTTTTGCGAATTTTGATTTTCTCCGGTAGATATATATGTAGGAGAAAATTGTGAAGAAAAATTTTATTTTAATGCTTTTGCTTGCCTTGATTTTTTTTAGGGCGATTGCAGAAGAAGGCAAGTTATGTCTTTCGAGAATTTCAGAAAATTCGACTTTATGTATTCAATATGATGATTCAAAAAGTAATTTGTATTTGTACGAAGATGAAATTTTAAAGAAAATTAATATTGCGAACCTTGATGAAATA
>CAZLXK010000421.1:0-1585 GCA_964563305.1 uncultured Treponema sp. | reverse complement strand
TTATAAAACGGAATTTAAAATGAAAAACTTTAAATACTTTTTTTTAACTCTACTTACAATTTTATTCACGGTTTGTATTTTTACAAGTTGTGGAGAAAAAGTTGATATAAATTTTGAAAGTATAGATTGCAAATTAGACAAGAAAGTTTATCAACTAAGTGAAGATATTGTCTTATCTTTTGATGGAGATTTGAATAATTTTGAGAGAGGGGATCTTATAATAGACTTCCGTATTTATAAATTAGAAAATGCAAAGCGAGAAAGAACACCACCCTTTAATGTTTTAAATTCTGGAAATCTTGTAAATGAATCATCCTATAAAAATTACTTTATTGCTTGGATTTTTAAAGACTCAATACTAGAAAGTTTTAACGATGAAATAACTATGAACATTACAGAACCAGGAAATTATCAAATCGTTGTATTCTTTGAAGGGCATTTATATAAATATAATAAAGAGCAAAAAAACATAGGACAAAAAGGTTTAACAATGATAAAAGACTTCACCATAGATTTTGAAGTTCTTTAAGTTTTTAATAAAAACTTGTCATAAATAAACAAACGGATTTGTTCAGACATAACTTGTCTGTAGACAGGCGAAACTGATTTCACTTTTATTAGAGAACGTCGTTAGACGTGAACAAATCCGTTTGTAAAAAAACTTTTCTAGCGAAGTGGCAGTTTTTTTGTTATAATTTTTTGCGTGGAACTTGGACTTTTTATAAAAGAAACTCGCAAAAGGTTAGGACTTACGCAAGAAGATTTATGTAGTGAAGAAATTGGAATAAGAACTATTCAACGCATAGAAAATGGCGATGCTGTTCCTCATCAAAATACTTTAGAGCAAATTTTTGAAAAGTTTGGAATTCAAATTCCTCTAAATTTTAGACAAGTTACAGAATCGGAATATAAAGTATTTTGTATTCAAATTAAAATAGAAGAAATCTGTGCTGACAGAAATTTTACCTCCGAATTAAAATCTTTGCTTGAAAATTACAAAAACTTAATTAAAAAAGATGATTTTTACGAATGGCAATTTTATTATTTGCATCAAGGTCAATACGAAAGATATGTTTTACGCGATTTTACTCAAGCAAAAAATACTTTAGAGTTCGCATTAAAAAATTTAAAAAAATCTTCAGCAAAATATGACTTAAAAAGCATAAAATTTGTGCCAGAAAACGACATTATGGCTTTATTTGAATATGCTTGTTGCGAATTTGATTTGGATGAAAAGAAATCTGCACAATTTCACTTTTTAGAATTGCAAAAATATTTAGAACGCGGATATTTTGACAAAGAAAAAAAGATGTTTTTGTATCCGAGCGTCCTTTTGTATAATGCAAAGTTTATTAAGTATAAGGAAAAATCTAAAAAAGTTGCAATTTTAAGACAAAAAGGCATTAAGTTTTGCTTAGAAAACGACAGCATTTTGTGCCTTGAAGAAATTGCAAAACTTACGGAAAAAACGCGACGCTGAAATTTTTACTTTTGCAACTGCCACGCTGTCAGCACATCATTCATAAAAAAAATATTTTGGGTCGTGCAAATAAAGTCCAAGCGTAATGCCAAAGTCCAAACACAT
>CAZLXK010000420.1:0-1585 GCA_964563305.1 uncultured Treponema sp. | reverse complement strand
ATAATTTGCGTCTTGATAATCAGCAAAAAAATATAAATTCTTTAGAAAAGCAAATTCCAGAACTCACAAAAAATTTTTCTATAAAAAATGCTGAACAATTAAAAACTATTGGAAGTGATTTGCTTACAAAATATGAACAAAAAATTAAAGAATTAGATTTAGGAACTCAAAAAGCACTTGAACAAAATAATTTGGTTTTAAATAAAATTGATGAAAGCATAAATCAAGCCTACGCAAATGCTGCAAAAAATGCAAGTTCGCTCGAAGACAAAGCGTTTAAAGAATTAGAAAAAAAATCTTTAGAACGAACTCAATCTTGCAAAAATGAATTGAACGCTCAAGCAAAACAATTAAATGCACTTATTGATTCAAAAATTCTTGAATCGCAAAATTTACTCGACGAAAAAACTAAAGAGCTTACGATTTCACTTGAAAATCAATCAAAAGATTTTAATCAAAAGTTTTCACAAGAAAATCAAAACTTAAATCAAAATCTCGAAAATCAAATAAATGATTTAAATCAAAAAATTTCTCAAGAAACGCAAAATCTAAATCAAACTTTTGACGCAAAAATCAATAATTTGCAGGAAAATTTGCAAGTTAAAATTAGCGACTTTGATGCAGAAATTCAAAATCAAATTTCAAAAATTGATGAAAAATCGCAATCTTTTGATGACGAAATTAACTCTCAAGAAAACGAATTTAATTCAAAAATCGAAGATTCAGCTGCTAAACTTGAAGAGCGACTTTCAGAAAAATTTGAACTTATTGAAGACAAATTAAATGATTACGCAAAAGTTGCCGAAGAAAATCTTGCTCAAGTGGAAAATAAGTTTGAGCAAAAAGATGATTCTATTGAAGAAAAATTTAATCAAATTGACGAAATTTTAAACGACAAAGAAAATTCTATTCAAGAAAAATTTGCCGATTTTGATAAGAAAATTGAAGATGCAAATCTTGTAATAAAAGATAAGTTTGACGAAATTGCACAAAAATTTGTCGCAGAAGATTCTGTTATTCAAAATAAATTCACGCAAATAAATGATGATTTGCAAAACGAAAATTCTTCTGTTCAAAATAAAATTGATGAACTTAACAAAAATCTTCAAACTCAACTTGATATTGCAACTGAAAATTATAAAGAGCAATGCGATTTACTTAAAAAGTTTTTTGATGATGAATCAAACAAATTAAAAGAAGATTATGCAAATCTTTCGCAAACTTCAAATGAAGAATTAAATAAAAAAATCCAAGAACTTGTTGTTTTGTTTAACACAAAAGCAAAAAATCTTGATTTTGAAATTAAACAAAAAACTTCACTTGTAAATAATAATTTAAAAAATATTTCTGATGAAATTGAAAAGAAATTTAAAACTAAACTTGAAAATTTAAATGGAAATTTCCAAGAGCAAAGTTCCGCACTCGAAAATGTAATTAAGCAAAAACTTAGCGATTTTAATGGAAAAGTTGCTTCTATTTCGAGCGAAGTAAAATCTAAAACTGAACAAATCGAATCAGAAACTAATGAAAAAATTTTGCAACTTGAAAAAGAGGATGGCTCTCTCTTTTCGATCAACGAAAATCA
>CAZLXK010000419.1:0-1590 GCA_964563305.1 uncultured Treponema sp. | reverse complement strand
TAAAACATTTTGTCTCTGAATCAGAAGAAAACGAATTTGCCGCAAAATGGCAGAATCTTTATTCGGAAATTTCAAAATATCACATCACTGAAAAGACAAGCGGCTACGAAGAAATCGCGCATTTCAAAGAAACTTTCAAAAATCTGCATCAAAATATTTCTGTGTCAAATGCAGAAATCAAGCGAAAAGAAACGGTGAAAAATCTTGCAAAAAAAACAGATGATTTTTTCACTGAACTTTTTTATAAAATTTCAAATCAATATGTTTCTCATTCACAAAAAAATCAGTTCATACAAAAATGGAACGCGCTGTTTCAGGAATCAGAAAAATGCGATGTTCACGAAACTGATTCAGAATTCCCTCAGATTGAACAATTCAAATCGGTTTACAATTCGCTTGATGATTACATTGAAACTGCGAATGAAAATTTTATCCACCTTGAATCAGAAAAGTATGACTCACTTTTTTCAAACATCGACGGAAAATCTCTGGATGAACAGCAACGTCAAGCCGTTATCACAGATGAGGACAGAATCTTGGTTCTTGCGGGAGCCGGAAGCGGAAAAACACTCACAATCTCGGCGAAAGTAAAATATCTTTGCGACATAAAACACATAAATCCAAGCGAAATTCTGCTTATTTCGTTCACAAGAAAATCCGCGGAGGAAATGACGGAGCGGATTCAAAAAAAACTTGGAATCGCAGCGGAAGCGACAACTTTTCATAAACTTGGTCTTGATGTAATCAAAAAAGCAGACGGAAAAACGCCCTGAAGTTTTTGACGAAAATGTTTTAGGCAAGTTTGTGCATAATTTTTTTGAAAATGAAGTCGTAAATCATCCTGAGCTTGTGAAAAATCTTACAGAATATTTCGCCTACTTTCTTGAAATTCCTGAAAACTTGGAAGATTATTCTTCGCTCGGAGAATTGTACGAAGAAGAAAAAACTTGTGACTTAGAAACCTTGAAATCAAAATATAATCGTGAAAAATTTATCCGCGAAAATACAGCAGAAAAATCAAAATCGTTCACCACGCTCAAAAATGAAAAAGTCAAAAGCCTTGAAGAAACAAAAATCGCAAATTTTCTTTTTATGAACGGCGTGAATTATGAATATGAAAAAATCTATCCGTATGAAAATAAAGACGAAATGCGGAAAACTTACCAGCCGGATTTTTATCTTACTGATTATGACATTTATTTGGAGCATTTCGGCGTTTCAAAAGATTTTACAGTTCCGTGGCTTTCTCCGGTTGAAGAGAAAAAATATCTTGACGGAATTAAATGGAAGCGAGAACTTCATCAGAAAAACGGAACAAAGCTGATTGAAACTTATTCATATTACAATTCACAAGGAATACTGCTCAAAAAACTTGAAGAGATTTTGCGAGAAAACGGTGTTGAACTAAAGCCGCGCGATTTTACCGACATTTTCAACACTGTTTACAAAAGCAAAAGCAATAAATATTTCAGCGAATTCATAAAACTTTGCTGCACGTTCATCACGCTTTTTAAGTCTCGCAATTATAAAACAGGAGAAATTGAAAACTTAAAGCAAAAAAACTTTGCGGAAGAAAAAAACGAATTTATG
>CAZLXK010000418.1:0-1600 GCA_964563305.1 uncultured Treponema sp. | reverse complement strand
TTTTAAACCGTCACAGCGGAGAACTGCTTGAATTTATTCCGCCTGAAATAAATTTGTTGCCCGAAATACCGCAATATACCGTTTTGGCACGACCTATAAAGGATACGGTAAAAGAAAAACATTTTATTTTATCTGCCGCAAGATTATACGGTAAATTCAAAGCAAAAGTTTTCAACAGAAAAAACAGTTTAAAACATAGCGACGTAGAACTGGAATACAGTTATAAATACACAAAAAAATTTATGCCGCCGATTAACCAAAATACCGAATACGATTTGGCTATAAGTTTTTTAACACCGCATTATTTTGTTACCGAAAAAGTTAACGCAAAAAAGAAAATTGCTTGGATACATACTGATTATTCCGTTTTAAACATTGATATTAAATCTGAATTAAATATGTGGAAGAAATATGATAACATTATTTCTATTTCGGATAATGTAACCGAAACGTTTTTAAAAATATTTCCGTCATTAAAAAACAAAGTCGTTCTTATTGAAAATATTTTGCCTAAACAGTTGTTATTAAAACAGGCAAGTGAACCGATGTATGATGATTTTAAAGACAATACATCTGTAAAACTCTTGTCAATAGGAAGATTTTGCTATGCTAAAAATTTTGATAATATTCCGCAAATTTGCAAATTGATAAGAGAAAACGGAATAAATGCAGAGTGGTATATAATCGGTTTTGGCGGTGACGAACAGTTAATTCGGGATAAAATTGCCGAATACGGTATGCAAGATTACGTAATTATTATCGGTAAAAAAGCTAATCCGTATCCGTATATAAATGCCTGTGATATTTATGTGCAACCCTCACGTTATGAGGGCAAATCGATAGCCGTGCGTGAGGCACAAATGCTTAATAAACCGGTTGTTATTACAAATTTTCCGACTGCGAACAGTCAATTAAATAATGGTGTGGACGGTGTAATTGTTCCGCTTGAAACAACACCTTGTGCAAACGCTATATCCGATTTTATAAAAAATACCGATTTGCAAAATAAATTGGTTGAAAACACTAAAAAAACAGATTATACAAACAGTTCAGAAATCGAAAAACTTTATAAATTATTTTAATTAGTAATCGGGGTTTATTATGAAGAAAATATTATTGTTAGATACATCTATAGGCACCAGTAATATGGGTGATTTTATAATAATGGAGTGTGTTCGCAAAGAACTTGATTTTTTATTAAAAGACAATTTTGTATATAATATGCCTACGCATTTACCTGCATTCAGCACTTTTTCTGTTTTTAGAAATTCTCGTGCTGTTCAAAATTATGCGACTGCCGATTTAAAGTTGGCTGGGGGCAGTAACTTGCTGGTTAAAGATTTAAAAACACATTATCCGCAATGGAATATACATAATTTTAATTCCTCACCTTTAAAAGATACTATTTTGGTTGGTGTAGGTGCTGGTGCAGGTGATTATACCAATAATTACACTACCAAACTTTATAAAAAAGTTTTAAACAACAATTTTTATCACAGCGTTCGTGATGAACGCAGTAAAGAATATGTTGAAAATGTTCTTGGTTTAAAAGCCATTAACACGGGTTGTGTTACAATGTGGGCGTTAACACCTGAATTTT
>CAZLXK010000417.1:0-1601 GCA_964563305.1 uncultured Treponema sp. | reverse complement strand
GATAAAAAAAATTGACTTAAGCAAGCTGCAAAAGCTGTATGATTTTGAGTGGACCAACGGTTCCCTAAAAAAAATCAACTGGGGAAAAAAGAAGGGACATTTTGTAAGAATTATCGTAAAAAGAAACAAACTGACCGGAAAAATAAACTTAAAGAAATTTCCAAATCTTCTCTATTTCCACTGCAACCATAACAATTATAAAGAAATAACAGGGAGTAAAGATTTAGTAAGTCTGAACTGTGATTACAATAAAAATCTGAGGAAAGTGGACATGAGGATTTGCAAAGAACTGGATGGCTTTTCTGCCCTTGGAGTAAAAAAGGCGCGGATATACCTGTGTTATCCGGAACTGCACCACGGTCCGTACCTGGATACCAAAAATGTAACGTATTCTAGAAATACAGGAGATTGAAAGAAAAGAGGGAAGAGGAAATGAAAAAACAGATACTTATAATAGCATTATTTTTAATGATACCACTGTTTACCCTGCAGACAAGGTCAAAAGCAGCAGAGAGCGTGAAAATCAATAGTAAAAATTTTCCGGATATGTATTTTCGTTTTTATATCAAGGTATTTTATGATTTAGATCAGAATGGGAAATTGAGCGAAGAAGAATGTAAAAAAGTCAAAGTGATTGATGTGGGAGAGACATCAGAATACCGAATGGAATTGGAGTATTTGCCGGTCACTTCATTAAAAGGGATTGAATATTTTCCTAATCTGACAGAATTAGACTGCACGCATAGTGATTTGACGCGACTGAACGTTTCAAAAAATAAGAAACTGGAAAAGCTATTTTGTGCTCAAAATGCAATTAATACATTAGACTTAAAAAATAATAATAAACTACGTCTGTTGGATTGCCGGGAAAACCAAATAAAAAAATTAGATTTGACAAATCTACGTGAATTAACACAATTGTATTGTGATACAAATCAGTTAAGAACGATTAATTTGAAAAATAACAAAAAATTAAAGGAAGTGTCTGTGTCTCATAATCAATTGCAAAAAATTAATCTTCGTAAATTGAAAAAACTGCAAAAATTTTATGGTGATGATAATCGTCTCAGACATTTAAATACATCAGATAATAAACAGTTGACCGAGTTATATGTCAATAAAAATAAGATAACGAAAATAAATTTCTCTAAAAATAAAAAATTACAATATTTGTATATAAATGATAATTGTCTGATATCCGGCTGCTTAATGACGGGAGTTACGGGCATGGAACGGGTGAAGATAGAAAACCAGACAAAGAAAATAAAGGCAAAGAAGAAAAAAGGCGGTTATCTTATTCCGATTCCTTCTTTGAAACGGACAAATGTTATTACCAAAATTTCGAAGGGGAAAGTGAAAAATAATGGTATATTTGTGAAGGGAAGGAAACGTCCAAAGAAGATAACGTACCAATATAATATGTTTACGGATGGAAATAAAAAATCAAATGTGACGTTAATAATTAAGTAGAGAGGGAACGTTCGATGAAAAAAATAGGGATTATTTTATGTATGTTTTTATTATTGTTATTGACAGCAAATACAACAAGTGAAGCAAAAGAAGAATTACCGATTTATCCGATTTCTCTGCGTGATGGAACG
>CAZLXK010000416.1:0-1623 GCA_964563305.1 uncultured Treponema sp. | reverse complement strand
CAAAAGAAGAATGTCTTGAAAAACTCAAAAATATTTAACAAAAAATTTTTAGATAAGCACATTAAGTGAAGCACTTAATGTGCTTTTTTTGGCATATTTTTATGAAGTTATCCACATTATATTTAAAAAAATAAAATTTTTTTTGAAAATTTTTTTGTTTTTTTGAAAATTTGCTTGACAAGTCCCCCCCCCGAATTATACTGATTGTGGATAAGTTAAATTATCTTCAATTTCGGGGTGTGAAAATAGCAATTTTTAAATATTTGTCTCACCTCTTGTGGATAAGTTAATTAGGAGGTTTACCTGTCCGTGGAACAAATTTCGTTTAGAATTTCAAATACACTAGACGATGGTTAGCAGGCTTGCCTGTGGATTACATTTCGTCTAAGTTTGCAATATACTAGACGATAATGGGCAGGCTTGCCTGCGTGGATAATTTATTTAGGAGGAAAAATTATGAAGAAAAAGAAAATTTGGTCAACAATCACCCGCTTTGCTTTTGCATTTATGTTTGTAGCGAGTTGGGCGGTGCTTGGAGTGGCACTGGCACTCAAAACTGCAAAGGTTGAAATCAGTGGTGGAATAACATTCACGGCAACCGATGTCTATGCGACAATTTCTGGCTCTGTGACTGGGAGCAAGTCGTCAAATCCAATTGATGAACACCCAATTGAGATAGACTCAAAAACTTCAGCAGACTTTACAATTGATGAGTCTTGGACAAAGATGAATCTTGATTATCAAAATGCAAGCACTCCAATTGTGGTGACAATCAAGATTGAAAACAAGAGTAGTGATAGACCATTCTGGATTGTCTTTGCGGATAATATTGAACATTATAGCATAAAGTATTCTTCCAATCGTAATGAGATAAATGCTATTGAAGAAGGGCACAATTCGGATGTAATTAGAAAAGTTGATGAAACAACTCTAACTGGAAGATATACCCCTATTCAACTTGCCGGCAATTCATCTGTAACACTTGAAACAACGATTAGTGTTCATAATGGAAATTTTGCTGTAGATGACAATTTCAAACTTGGAATTGAATTAATTGGCGAAAACGCAATTAAAGATGAAAGTGAATATACAAAACTTACATTTAATACAGATGACACTAAGAAAACTGCATCAGTTAAAGCATCTAACAAAGATATTGAAGGCGAAGTTGTTATCCCTGCACTTTTCTCTAAAGATGGAGAGATTTATACAGTGAATGAAATTGAAGAAACTGTCGAAGGAACTTGGCATGAAGGAACTTCGTATTGGGATTATGATATTGACGATGCTGTTTATGTTCAAGGATATTATGAAAGAGATGGCGGTTTTGGCGACTGCAAAAATGTAACCTCAATATATATTCCTGCAACAATCACGACCATTGGAACATATGCGTTCGCTGGTTGTGGTGCCTCTTCTATTATATCTGAAACTTACATTGCATGGGGGGTAGATGGTGATGCAGTAAATGATTACGACCAGACAACAAGTTTTCTGACCAGCAGAGATTATAATATTTATAGAGATTAACACAAAAAAACTTCTACTAAAAGTAGAAGTTTTTTGATTCTATTTTTCGGACTCAGATGAGTCTTTTTCTGATTCAATGTTAAAAATTGAGGA
>CAZLXK010000415.1:0-1628 GCA_964563305.1 uncultured Treponema sp. | reverse complement strand
AAACTTCGTTGCAAATACTTTGTCGCTATCTTTTTGCTTACAGAAAGTTCTTTGTATTAGATATGCTAAGTGCTAGTAGATTGCCACATCTAACTAAAGTTCTCCTCGCAATGACGTTTCTACTGAAAGTTTTGCTCGAGATGGAGTGAAAACGGAAGGCTGGAAGGGCGGAAATGTTTGGGGCGGGCAGTTTGCAGAGAAAACCTTAAAGCTGCAAGAAGTGGCGGTTTTCTTTTGAAAGTGAAAGCAGATTTTTCGGCTCTGCCTCAGAATGACAAGATTAGAGTAAATTTTTAAATTCGCTCCAAATCAAAAAAAATTGACTTAATTTACGATTTGCCGTTTTGTGAATCAGACTTAGAATTTTTAGTTTTTTTAGAATCGTCAAATTCTTCTTCAAAAAGTTTTGACAAGAATTTATATTGCTTTACGATTTTTAACATATATTTTTTGTAAAGTTTTGTCTTTTTTAGTTTATTTTTAAATCGCTTTGAACCGTTTGCCGCAAAAAATAACGCTGCCACAAAAAATGGAACTTGCGGAACTATAGGAATCGCCAAGCCAATCAAACCAAGAATCAGAAAAATTATTGCTAAAATAATAAAAATTATGTTTATCATAGAAAAAGTTTTTTTGATAATATGACATCAAGTAAAAAATATCCAGCGTTGCGAATTTATTTGTTTTATAATAGCAAAATTTTCTTAAAGTGATGTTAAATTGATGTAAAAAGTTAAGCGATTTTTACTAGCGATATAAAACTTTAAGCGAAAAATGTCCGCTTAAAAAAATCCGACTTAAAAATTTTCTTTTATATAATCAGCGTCAAAATTTTGAAAAGTTATTGTGTCAATATAATTTTTTAGCGAAAGAACTTTGCTAAGTTTTTCTTCAGAATCGATTGTCCAAACATTTGTAAAATGATTTTTTGTGTAACGCAGAACTTTTTTTTCTTCAAACATCGAAATCTCTAAATCAACACTTTCAAAAAAATGTCTAAAAAACCAAGTTTTCTGATATTCTTTTGCGACTAAAAGTTGGCGAATAAATCCTTGATTTTTAAATGGAAATAACGCTCGCGGATCAAAAGAAATCAAAATGATGTCGCGTTTATTTTTAATTTGTCTAAGTTCTTCTTGAACTTTACGCGACAAAGCTTTGTAATTTTTATTGTAAACTTTTAGTTCCACAACAATCGGAACTTTTTCTTGTGTAAGATCAAAAACTTCTTGCAAAGTTGGAATTTCTTCGCCGTCCAAAAGTTTGTAATTTTGTTTTATTTCTTTAAGCGAAAGATTTTCGATAATTCCGTCTTTTCCTGTCATTCTTTTAAGTTCAGAATCGTGAAAAACCACAAGTTGATTGTCGCACGTTAAATGAACGTCCAACTCAAACGCCATATTTTGCTCGATTGCGTTTTTAAAAGCGTTAAGTCCGTTTTCGCTAAAAGTTTCGGTGTGCAAACCTCTGTGGCAAATGCCTTTTAAAAGCAAAGGATTTATTTTTGATTTTAGTTGATTTTTTTTCATATTTACTGATTTTTGCCGATTTTCTGATTTTTCGTCAAGATTTCGCTGGTTTTTGTCGCTGATGTCGTGCAAGTTTCGCTGAATTTTCGTGGAGATTTT
>CAZLXK010000414.1:0-1646 GCA_964563305.1 uncultured Treponema sp. | reverse complement strand
ACTCGAACTGCCGACCCTCTGCTTAGAAGGCAGATGCTCTAATCCAGCTGAGCTATAGCGCCAAACGCCAATTATAATATATGAATTTTACACAAAGTTCAAGTCTTATTGTTTTATTTTTTTATAAAAATCAAACTTATTTTCTAAAAAGCATTCCTTTTCAATCTTTTCAAATCTTGTCGATAAGAGAGGAATTTTGTATTATAGTAAATAACTAGAATTTGCTGATTTAATTTTCGGCTGCATTAAATTTTGCAAATATTTAGTTGCTTTATAAATTTTAGATTTTATTAGTTTTGTGGGAAAAAATATGGCTGGTGAACTTTTAAAAATTACAAATCTTAATACAAGTGTTGGCGAAAAAAATATTTTAAAAAATATATCTTTATCAATAAATAAAGGCGAAACTCATGTTCTGATGGGACCAAATGGTGCTGGAAAATCAACTTTGGGTTACACTTTAATGGGAAGTCCAGAATATTCAATAACTAGCGGAAAAATTGAATTTGATGACGAAGATATTACAAATGCAAGTGCTGATGAAAGAGCAAAAAAAGGAATTTTTTTAAGTTTTCAAGAACCGCTTGAAGTTCCAGGAATTTCGCTTGAAAGTTTTATTCGCTCTTCATTAACGCAAGTGTCTGGCACGAAACTTAAACTTTTTGCATTTCAAAAAGAACTAGAAAAAGCGATGGACATTTTGTCTATGGATCATTCTTACGCAGAGAGAGATTTGAATGTTGGTTTTAGTGGTGGTGAAAAAAAGAAAAGTGAAATTTTACAACTTTTGATGTTAAAACCTAAACTTGCAATTCTTGACGAAACTGATTCTGGGCTTGATGTTGATGCAGTTAGAACTGTAAGCAAGGGAATTGAAGAATATCAAAAAGCAATTGGCGGTTCACTTTTAATAATCACACATTCTACAAAAATTTTGGAAAGCCTTAATGTTGATAAAACTCATATTATGGTAAGAGGTCAACTTGTACATACTGGCGATGGAAGCTTAGTAAAAACAATCAATGAAAATGGTTTTGAACAGTTTGTTCCGCAAGAAATCAAAGATGCAGAAAAGAAAGAAAGGCTTGAACTCGCGGCAAAAAATGCAATGGACACTGTTAAGAAAAACGCTGCTCTTGAACTTAACGGAATGAGTATGGAAGACGTGAAAAAAAGCGTTTCTGGAGGCTTTTGATGAGTGATAATGAAAAAACTCAAATTGCTGAGATTGATCGTTCACTTTATGATTTTAGATACGAAGAAAGCGACAAAGATTTTTATAAGATAAGAGCAGGTCTTGATGAATCTATTGTCAGCAAAATCAGCGATGAAAAAAAAGATCCAGAATGGATGCGTGAGTGGCGCTTAAAATGCTTAAAACTTTACAATCAAATAAAAGAACCTAATTGGGGACCAGACATTCGCGATTTAGATATTCAAAAAATTGTAACTTATGTAAAGCCAAAAACAGAAATGGCTGCAAAATGGGCAGATGTTCCTGATGATATAAAAAATACTTTTGAAAAACTTGGAATTCCTGAGGCGGAACGGCAAAGTTTGGCTGGCGTTGGAGCACAATACGATAGTGAACTTGTGTATCACAATGTAAAAGATGAAGTTGCCGAGCAAGGCGTTGTTTACACTGA
>CAZLXK010000413.1:0-1658 GCA_964563305.1 uncultured Treponema sp. | reverse complement strand
TATCAAGTTTTATTGTGTCAGCCGGCATATCTTTTAAAAGATTTAGAGAAGAATATCCAGATCCAAAATCATCAACAGAAATTGCAAAACCTTCTTTTTTAATATCATTCATAACTTTAACAAGTCGTTTTTGATTGTCAAACATTATGCTTTCTGTAAGTTCAACTTCGATTTGCCTTGTTTTAATATTAAATTTTTGTGCGATTTCTTTAAGTTCCTTAATTAAATTTGGATTGTAAAGATGATGACGCGAAAGATTAAAAGAAATTGTGATTTGATTTTGTGATTTTTTTTGCGAAGAAAGTGAATTTAACTTTGACAAAAACTTGCAAACATCATCAAAAACATATTTATCAATTTTTTCAATAAAACCGTTAATTTCAAAAAGTGGAATAAATTTTCCCGGCAAAAGAAAACCTTTTTCTGGATTATTCCAACGAACTAAAGCTTCTGCTCCAACAATTTTTTCATCAGAAAAGCGGAACTTTGGTTGATAATAAACTTCAAATTCTTTATTTTCGATTGCTTTGTTCATAGAAAGTGTTAAAGAGCGATTCCATTCATTTTGATTGTCAATATCTTTTGTATATTCAATTACTCTGTGAGTTACAAAATCATTGCGTTTCATTTTTTGAGCAAGATTTGCTTTGCTTATCATATTTTCGATGCTTTCATTTTGATTTTCGATGTAATAAACACTTGACGTAAAAGTCAATTCAAAATGTTCAGGCAAAATGTTTTCGATTTTTGAATTTATTTGCGTAAGTTTATAAACTCTGTCTTCAATCAACCAAATAAATGTTGGATTTTTTAATAAAAAAATAAAATTGTCAGCATAATAACGGCAAACTCTTTCGTCATTATTACATTCTTTTTTGAAACTTTTTGAAAGTTCATAAAGAATTTGATTTGCTTTTGCAATTCCAGAACTTTCATTTATAAAACTAAAATTGTCAACATTCAGCGAAAGAATAATATATTCGTAAGTTTTTGATTTAGACAAAAGTTTTTTCGCATCTTTTTCAAATTTGTCGTAAGAAGGAAGTTTTGAAATTGAATCGTATTTTGAAGAAAGTGAACTGTGCTTAAAAATGTAGTAAATTAGGAAAATCACAAAAATTAAAAGCAAACTTATTAAACTTATTAAAAAAATCAAAGTTGGAAGATTTAAAATCTTTGCTTTTTGATTTTGCTTTGAAGTGATTTGTGAACTTTGCTCGTAAAGACTTCCTTTGTAAAGTAAAAAACTTAATTCTTCGTCTGTAAGTGAATCAATAGCTTTATTTAAAATCGGAACAAATTCTTTTGAAATATTTTTGCTTACACCAATTTTTTGTTCAAAGATAATGTCTGTTGGAAAAATGCTAAAATTTGGAAGATTTGGATAATTTAAAAGATTTATCGATCCAACAATCACATAATCCAAATATCCTTCTCTAAAACAATTTAAGGCTTTTTCATTTGAATTAAATTTTTCGTAAATAAATTCATCTTTTGGATATTTTTGATAAATTTTTTCTGTAAAAAGTTCACTAAAAGGTCCAATTCCAATTCGCTCGCCCTTAAAAGGTTCGTGTTTATCTCTTGAAACTAAAATGTAAGGAACTGAATAAATTGGTTTTGTAAAATCAACAAATTGATAATCTTGAATTAAATCT
>CAZLXK010000412.1:0-1671 GCA_964563305.1 uncultured Treponema sp. | reverse complement strand
CAGGAAGTCAAGAGTTTACTAAAAAAACTGTCAGTCCTCACAAAAAATGCTGACACGGACGTCAGCGTAAACGCCATAAGGCCTTGAGAATTTTCGCGAAGAGAAAATTCTCGTTATTGACACGAAGTCAAGAGTTTACTAAAAAAAATCTGTAAACTTGCAGAAAAATTGCGACAAGGAGGTCGCATTAAACGCCATAAGACCTTGAGAATTTTGCGAAGCAAAATTCTCGCAATTGACACGATGTCAACCGTTTTCTGGCGTATAATTTTTTATCGTGAGAATTGCTCCTTTGTCGCCACTTAAAACTTTTTCGCAAAGAGATTTTTGCATTGGTTTTCCAGTTAAAAATCCTTGAACATATTGGCAGTTAAGTTTTTTTAGTGCTTCAAGTTGTTCTTCCGTTTCAACTCCTTCAGCAATCGTATCAAGTCCCATTTTTTGAACAAGAGAAATAATGCTTTCCGTAATGTCCGCTTCAATTCCTTTGTGCTTTAAACTTTTCACAAAAGATTTGTCGATTTTTAAAGTTGTTAAAGGAAGCATTTGCAAATATCGCAAAGAAGAATATCCAGTTCCAAAATCATCAAGAGAAATTCCAATTTGCTTTTCTTTTAAAAGATTTAATTTTTTGATTGTTGTTGACATATCAGAATCAGCAATTAACATTCCTTCTGTAAGTTCAAGTTCCAAATGTTTTGGCGAAATTTTATATTTGTTAAGTTTCCGATTAAATTTTTCAAGAAAATCATCTTGCTTAAACTGAACTGGCGAAACATTTACGCTAATAATTCCTTCAAAGTTAAAATTTTTTTCCCATTCTTCAAGCGTTTTTAATGCTGTGTCTAAAACCCAATCTCCAATCGGAATAACCAAATTTGTTTCTTCGGCAAGCGGAATAAATTGTTCCGGACTTATCCAGCCAAGTTCATCATCGTACCACCGCAAAAGTGCTTCAAAACCGCGAAGTTTTTCTGTTCTAATTTCAAATTGTGGCTGAAAATAAAGTTTAAATTGTTTGTCGGCAGTTGCTTTAGAAAGTTTTGTTTCAAGATGAAGTTTTTTCAAAAATTTTTCTTGCATAACCGAATGAAAACAAATCGTGTTATTTTTGCCGTTGCGTTTTACGTCGGATTTTGCCATGTCAGCAAATTTTAATAAATCATCATAATCTTTTGTGTCATCAGGAAAAACTGAAATTCCGCCAGAAAGTCCAATTCCTTCAGCGTTAAACATTTCAAGCATTTTTGACGCTAAAAATTGTGCTTGTTCTCTGTCGTGCAGATTTTTGTAAATCACAATAAATTCGTCGCCGCCATAACGAAGCGGAATTATATTTGCATTTTCAAAAAGTCTAAAAATTGTTGCAGAATTGCGGATTATTTCATCTCCACGATTATGACCTTCAGAATCATTTATATCTTTTAAGTTATCAATATCAAAAAGAATAAGAGCGAGTTTTGTTTCGGCTTTTTCACATTCTTCAAAGAAGATTTTTAAATTTGAATTAAGCCAAGCAACATTGTAAAGATTTGTTAAACTGTCGTGAAATGCTGCAAAATAAAGTTGACTGTTCAAAGTTTTTATGCTTTCAAGTTGCGTGTTTAAATCTTTTTGACTTTTTTCGAGCATTTTTGAAACTTCAGCAAGTTTTTGATTTTGTTTTTCGAG
>CAZLXK010000411.1:0-1700 GCA_964563305.1 uncultured Treponema sp. | reverse complement strand
AAATAAAACCTATAAAATTTAAGCACATCAGCAAGAACTAATATGCTTAAAATTATATAAGTCTTTAAATTAAAAATCAATTTTTTTAGATAGAAACTTTGAAAAATTGATTCTTTATCTTAATCTAAAAAGTCAAAATTTGCATTTTTATTACTGACCGCCATTTCTTGTGTAAGAAGCAAGTCCGCCCGCTAAAAGAATTGCACAACTTCTAGGAGCCAAATCGTTTGTTCCTTTGATGATTTTGTCGTTTAGTTTAATTTCAAACTCGCAGCCAGTTTTTAATTCTTCGTCAATATTTGTAAGTTCCAAAATGTCATCTTGATTTATTAGATCATAATCGCTTGGATTTACAAAATTGATTGGAATAATTCCATAATTTATAAGATTTGCTTTGTGAATTCGTGCAAAACTTTTTGTAAGAATTGCTCTAACTCCTAAATACATTGGTCCAAGTGCTGCATGTTCGCGGCTTGAACCTTGACCGTAGTTTTCTCCGCCAACAACAATACAGTTTGAAAAGTTTTCACTTTCGCGACGAGCATAAAAAGTTTCGTCAAGTCGAGTAAGCGTAAATTTGCTGATTTCTGGAATATTTGAACGTAAAGGCAAAACTTTTGCTCCGGCTGGCATAATATCATCTGTAGAAACATTGTCGCCTGCCTTTAATGCAACTTTTAAAGTGAGTTGTTTTTCGTAAGGTCGACATTTTGGACAAGGCTTAATATTTGGACCGCGTAAAATTTCAACTTTTTGAGCTTCTTCAAGTGGAAGTGGAGGAATTATCATTCCGCGATTTGTTGCTGATTCAAGGACATCTTTGCTAGAAAGTCGTTCATCTTTTCCGTCAAGAAGAGAAACTCTTGTGCCAGTTGAATATGCAGGATCTTCGTAGTCTAAAGTTTCGGCTTCTGTAAAAACGCCTGTAATTGCACAAGCGGCAGCAGTTTCTGGGCTTACAAGGTAAACGTTTGCATCGGCTGTTCCGGAGCGACCTTTGAAATTTCTGTTGAAAGTGCGAACTGTAACGCCTTGACTGTTTGGAGCAAAACCTTGACCAATGCAAGGTCCGCAAGCACTTTCTAAGATTCTAAATCCAGCTTCAATCAAAGTTTCCAAAATTCCAGATTTTGCTGCCATCAATAAAGTTGTTCTGCTTCCTGGAGCAATTCCCGCTTCAACATTTGGAGCAATGTGCTTTCCTTTAACAATCGCTGCGACACTTTCTAAATCATCAAGAGAAGAATTTGTACAAGAACCAATTACAACTTGACTTACAGGTTTTCCGCTCAAAGATTTTATTGAATTAATAACGTCTGGATTATGCGGACAAGCGGCTAGGGCAGAAAGTTCATCAAGATTTATTTCAATAATTTTATCATAAACTGCATTTTCGTCCGCTTTTAGTTCCGTAAAATCTTGTGCACGCCCCATAGATTCGAGGAATTTTTTAGTTTTATTGTCGCTTGGAAAAATCGAACAAGTTGCACCAAGTTCAGCGCCCATATTTGTAATTGTAGCACGCTGTGGAACTGTAAGATTTTCAACGCCTTCACCAAAATATTCATAAATTGCTAAAGTTCCACCTTTTACAGTTTCGCGACGAAGAACTTCAAGAATAATATCTTTTGCACCAACACCTTTTCTAAGTTTTCCGCTAAGTTTTACGCCAAAAATTTTAGGCATTGCAAGATGAAACG
>CAZLXK010000410.1:0-1707 GCA_964563305.1 uncultured Treponema sp. | reverse complement strand
TTCCAATACGAACTTGCGGATTTGCTCCATAAGTTACCGCTTCTACTTTGCCACTTATTGAACTGTCGCCAAGATTTATATCCACAACCTTACCGATTGTGTTTACGCCTTGACTTGAAACCATCATTGCATTTAACTTTGCAAATTCCTGATTCATATTTGTCATTTGCTCCAAAGACGAAAATTGTGCCATTTGAGCAATAAATTCAGTATTTTCCATTGGTGAAGTTGGATCTTGATTGGAAAGTTGCGTAATCAACAATTTTAGAAAATCATCTTTTCCCAAAGATTGCGAAACTTGCCTGCCAGAAACATTATTTGCCTTATTAAAGCTGTCAACTTGCAGATTAAGTTTTGCCATTTCCTCATTACTCAACTTTGTATTTATTTGAGTATTAAGTTCAACTCCATTCATAAAAAACACCTCGCTTTCTTAAGTTTACTTTTGTCAAAAAAAATTTTAAGCCACAACATTAACCTTAAAATTGTCTTTTTGTTCATAATATTTTGATTTACTTAAACTTTCGCTCGAATTATCATAAGAATAATTGTTGTAAACCAAATTTCCTAAAAATGCTTGATTTTGCTGCTGATTTTGACTAGTTTGCTGATTAAAATTTCCTGCAAAACCGCTAGAATCCGCCAAAACAAGATTTATATTTGCTTCTTCAAATCCATTTGCAACAAAAGCTTGTTTAATTCCTTCAAGATTTTGCTTAAACGCTTCCATTGCTTCTTTGCTATGAACAGTAATTTGCCCCGTAATTATTTTATCGGAAACTTGAAGAAAGAGTTTAACATTTCCTAAACTTTCAGGTTTAAGATTCATATTTATTTCGCCTTGATTATTATTCTTTAAAACAATCGTTCCAGCTTTTACAAAATCACCAAGATGATTATTTAAGGTTTGGCTAAACATTTCTTGAAAGTTTGAACCTTGAGAAGAAGCATTTTGCAAGTTTTGCGAAGTTATATTTTGAACACTTTGCTCAAAACTTAAAGTAAAATTAAGCGAATTTTTCTTTGCTAAGTCAGGATTTTCTTTAAAATTCTCTTCTAAAAGTTTTAATTTTTCTTGAAAACTTCGCTCATCTTTTACGTTTAGAACTTGATTTGTTCCAGAAAAAGAATCATTAAAACTTATTGAAAAAGAATTTTGATTTTTAAAATATTCTAAAGTTGCGTTTTCTTGATTTTGAGATTTTTGAAAATTAGTAAAATCTTTTTGTGATTTATTTTCGCTTTCAAAAGAACTTAAAACTTGCGGAAAAAAATCTTGTGAATTTGAGTTTTGATTTGAGTTTTCCAAAACCAAATCCGCTTTTTTCAAGAATTCTTCTGGTTCTTCCACAGAAAGATTTTGTGCAGTTTCTAAGATTTCCTTGTTGTTTTTTGGCAAATATTCGCTTGCGTTTTCAATCAGAGAATCAAAATCGTTTTGATAAGAAGATTCTTTTGACTTTAAATACGAAATTTCTTGAGCATTTAATTCTAAAACCTCTTGAGTTTGATTTTGACTTTGCAAAGAATTTATTTGAACGCCAGAAAATCCGTCAGAATAAACAAATTCTTCTTGAGCATTTTGATTAAAATCGGATTCTTGTGAAATTACAAAATTTTCTTGCAAATTTTCAACTTTTTGATTTAATTTTTGATTTTCTTCAAGATTATTTTGCATTTTTTCGCTGATTTTTTTAGTTTTTTGTT
>CAZLXK010000409.1:0-1719 GCA_964563305.1 uncultured Treponema sp. | reverse complement strand
CAAAGAAAACATAATTATTAGTTCTGTAATTGAAATGGCAAAAAAATTAAAAATTACAACTGTTGCTGAAGGCGTTGAAACAAAAATTCAATCTGACTTATTAAAAAAAGTTGGTTGCGATATTGCTCAAGGATTTTACTATGCAAAACCAATGCCAGAAAAAGAATTTCTTTCGCTCTTAAAACGAACATCTTTTGCATAAAGTTTTGTTCGACTAAATAATTTATAAAGTTGCAAAATGAAATAAGTGGATTTATAATAAATATATAAAATAAGTTTTTATAAATCAAATTCAAGTTAATTTGTTTAGAATTTCTTGATTTTGGTACACATATTTATTGGAGGTCTTACGAAATGTCATCTAACAACTCAAATCCAAGAGTTCTTGCAATTATACTTGGAGGTGGAAAAGGAACTCGACTTTATCCACTTACAAAAGAAAGGAGCAAACCAGCGGTTCCTTTTGGCGGGAAATATCGAATTGTTGATATTCCGATTTCAAATTGTATAAACAGCGGATTCAAAAAAATTTATCTTTTAACGCAATTCAATTCAGCATCTTTGCATCTTCACATCATAAATTCATATAACTTTGATCGTTTTAGTCACGGTTTTGTTGAAATTTTGGCAGCAGAACAAACGCTTGAACATTCTGGTTGGTATGAAGGAACTGCGGACGCTGTTAGAAAAAATTTTACTCACTTTAGAAGACAAAATCCTACACATTACATTATTCTTTCTGGCGATCAACTTTACAGAATGGATTTAAGAGATTTCTTTAACAAGCACATTGAAAGTGGAGCGAATATTTCTATTGCTGCAAAAGCGGTAAATCGTCAAGATGCAAGTGGCTTTGGAATTATGCAACTTGACAAAAATAACAATATTACCGCTTTTATGGAAAAACCTGCCACTGATCTTGATATTTCTGATTGGAAAATTCCTGAAAGTTCTCGCGGTGATTTGCCAGCAAATTTGGAATATTTGGCTTCGATGGGCATTTACATTTTTAACGCAGAAACAATGGACGAAATGCTCGACAATGATTTTAATGATTTTGGTAAAGAAATTATTCCAATGGCCATAAAAACTAAAAAAGTTACAAGTTATATTTTTAACGGTTATTGGGAAGATATTGGAACAATTCGTTCATTTTATGATGCAACAATCGATCTTACAAATCCAGTTCCAAATTTTAATTTCTACGATGAAGACAGTCCAATTTATACGCACATGCGAAATCTTCCGCCAAGCAAAATCAACAATGCAACAATGACAGCAAGTCTTGCAAGCGAAGGTTGTATAATTACAGACGCTAGAATTCAACATTCAGTAATTGGTGTTCGTTCCATTATAAATGAAGGCACAGATTTAGAAGGTGTTGTTATGATGGGCGCTGACTATTACGAAAATTCTGATTCAAAAGAAGACAATGTAAAGCGAAAAATTCCAAATATTGGAATCGGACGAAATTGTAAAATCAACAGAGCAATTATTGATAAAAACGCACGCATTGGCGAAAACTGTTGCATAAATATCAGCGGCAAAAAATATGAAGATGGCGATCACGGAATGTTCTACAGTGCAGACGGAATTATAGTAATTCGTAAAGGTGCAATTATTCCAGACGGAACTGTAATTTAAAAATTTTTAATTTAAAATTTTTCTTAATTTAAGGCATAATTTTTTAAGTTTAAAATTCATTTTTGCTTAAAAAGT
>CAZLXK010000408.1:0-1738 GCA_964563305.1 uncultured Treponema sp. | reverse complement strand
TATTTAATTATACACTATGTCTTTTTTTTTAGTAAATAATTTTGAGAACAATTTTAGAAATTTTTAAAAGAAAAGGCTCTGTTTGACATTGCAACTGAAAAAAATGTGCAGCGAAGTACGCAACAAGTTGCATCAACCTAAAGGTTGCGGACACGCCATGGCGGAAGGGGTAGGCGAAAACGCGAAGCGTAGCGAAGTAATGACCTAAGCACTGTATTTGGTAATTGCTTGTGTACACTTCGTGGACGACCAAAAAGAAACTCAATATTTTATTTCTAAATAGCGACATTGTGAATAAGATTTCCCCTAGAAAAGTGTAATCTTAAGTTGAATTTTCCCCTAGAAAAATGTATAAATTGAAATATGGAACGTTTTTTATACAAGCAGTTAAAAATTTGGAAAAATTCAAAAGATAGAAAACCTTTAGTTCTTGAAGGTGCACGTCAAGTAGGAAAAACTTGGCTTTTAAAACAATTCGCTAAAAATGAATATGAAGATTTTGTTTATATAAATTGCGATAACAATCCGCAATTAGAAAGTGTTTTTATTGATTATGATGTAAAAAGAATTATTCGAAATCTTTCTGCAATAACGAATATAAAAATAGAACCCAAAAAATGCCTTATTATTTTTGATGAAATTCAAGAATTTCCAAAGGCTCTAACTTCACTCAAATATTTTTGTGAGGATGCTCCTAATTATCACATTGTGGTAGCAGGTTCTCTTTTGGGACTTTTGGAACATTATGGAACTGGTTATCCTATTGGAAAAGTTGATAGTCTTTTTTTGTATCCACTTTCTTTTATGGAATTTCTTCTTGCCCTAAAAAAAAATATTTTTGTTGAACAGATAAAAGCGCATAATTGGGAAGAACAAAATGCATTAATACCTCAGCTTGTTGAACTTTTACGTCAATATTATTTTACAGGAGGAATGCCTGCTGTTGTACGTGCTTATGTAGAAGAGCAAGATTTACAAAATGTTCGAAGTATACAAAAACAAATTCTTTCTGATTATATGAATGATATTTCAAAACATGCACCTAAAACAGAAATTCCAAAAATCACTCTTGTATGGAATTCAATTCCATCTCAACTTGCAAAAAAAAATAAAAAGTTTATATATGGGGCATTAAAAAAAGGCGGACGTGCAAAAGAATTTGAAAACGCAATTC
Organism: uncultured Treponema sp.; assembly: GCA_964563305.1. Taxonomy (GTDB): domain Bacteria; phylum Spirochaetota; class Spirochaetia; order Treponematales; family Treponemataceae; genus Treponema_D. The sequence continues at coordinate 564 of CAZLXK010000408.1, read as the reverse complement.
AGTGGCTTATTAATGCTGGACTTGTACATAAAGTAAGTAGAGTTAAAAAGTTAGAAGCACCTTTAAAATTTTACGAAGACTTTGAATGTTTTAAACTTTTTGTAAATGATTTAGGTCTTTTTGGAGCAATGTCAGAAACTCCTGCAAGTGAAATTCTTGTTGGAAATAATGTATTTTCAACATATAAGGGAAGTTTTACAGAACAGTATGTAGCACAACAGTTTAAAAGTGCAAATCTTGGTAATGTAAGTGACAAAACTCTTTACTATTATACAAATGAAAATTCCACAATGGAAATTGACTTTATTTTTCAAACAGCAAAAGTTTTTCCAGTTGAAGTAAAAGCGGAACAAAATCTTAAGTCAAAAAGCCTTTCAACAGTTCTAAAAAATAACAATAAACTTTTTGGAATTAGATTTTCAATGTCGGGCTATAAAGAACAAAAACAAATGGTAAATGTTCCACTTCCACTTACGGAAGAATATTTGCGAAGTCTGTTATTCTAGCAGACTTCCCCCACAAAAAAAAATCTTTTATACTTATATAAAATGACTTTGCAACAAT
>CAZLXK010000407.1:0-1744 GCA_964563305.1 uncultured Treponema sp. | reverse complement strand
TCTTGATTTATTATAGAAGAAAATTGTAAATCTTGAGATTTTAATTTTTCGCCTAAAAGTTCAAAATCTTTTATGCTTAAAGTGTTTGTTTTTGCCTCGAAAAAAAGTGAAAAATTTTCTAAGTTGAATTTTGCAGAAAGCGATTCTTTTAGAGAAAAATTTGCTGAACTTTCGCTTGAAATATTTTCGCTTGGAGAAAAAAAATTATTTGTTTGCGAAAAAGTGTTTAATTTCCAATAAAGATTTTCTTTTGCAAGTAAAAAATTTGCTTGAAGAAAAATTAAAATTATAAAAATGACTTTTTGTTTGTTTTTTAATTTGCTCACATATTTTAAATAGACTAAAAATTTTAAAATCCGCAAAAAAGTGCGAATTTTTTTCTTAAATTTTTTGTTTTTTTTTAAAGATTTTTCTTTTCGACAAATTTTTGCAAGAACTTAGAATAAGAAACGGCTTAATCTTGCAGAAAATCCTAGCCCGCCTTGGAAGCCCTTTAGTTCGATGTTGATTGGCGTAAGACAAGCAACATCGAATGAACGTTAGTGAAGGCTGGAAGGGCGGTTAGCACAGAAGAGTTTGCTCCAAATAAATATGAAAAATGCTGAAAATTTTAGAAAACAGTTGAAGTTCTTGCAACGTCGGCGAAAAATTTATAAACTACTGAAACTTTTATGAAGACAAATGCCGCTTTTTTGAGGAAAATGGGAATTTTTTTATACTGCGGTTTTGGACTTTGTGAGAAATTGATTTTTAGAGGACAGTATGAAAAAAAAATTTGACTCAGAGGCTGAAAATTTTGCGGGGCAAACTGAAAATTTGGGCGATAAAACAGAAGATTTTGTTGCGGAAAGTGAAAATGCTGACGCTGGAAGTGAAAATCTCGCTAGCACAAATGAGAATCTCGCTGGCACAAGTGAAGACGACGCTGAAGAAGACGACGGCACGATTTCTTTTCGAGATTTAGGTTTGGACGAAGAAACTTTGGCTGCTATTGATAAAAAAGGTTTTGTAAATCCTTCACCAATTCAAGTTTTGGCAATTCCGCGACTTTTAAATGGAGACGCAAATGTTATTGCTCGAGCGAGAACTGGAACTGGAAAAACTGCCGCTTTTGGTTTGCCTTTAGTTCAAACTTTGCGAGAAGAAAGCGATGCTGTAAAAGCAGTGATTCTTGAGCCAACTCGTGAACTTGCTATGCAAACTGCAACTGAAATGGCTTCGTTTACAAGCGGAAGATTTCCTAGAACCGCTGTGGTTTATGGCGGTGCTTCTATGGGAGAGCAAATCCGTTCGCTTAAAAAAGGTGTTGAAATTGTTGTAGGAACGCCTGGTCGTGTTCAAGATCTTATGGAAAGAGGCGTTTTGGATATTAGCAAGATTGAATATTTTATTCTTGACGAAGGCGACGAAATGCTTGACATGGGATTTGTGGACGATATTGAAAATATTTTTTCAAGTGCAAATCCTAACTGTCGCGTGCTTTTGTTTAGTGCAACAGTTCCTTCTCCGATTTTAAAAATTGCTCAAAAATTTATGGGCGATTATGAAATTGTTGAAGAAGAAGGCATTGTTGAAGAGCCACTTTTAATTGACCAAAAATATTGGTTTGTTCGCGAAAATGAAAAAATTGAAGCTTTAGTTCGATTGATTGATATTTCTGATGATTTTTACGGTTTAGTTTTTGTTCAGAAAAAAACTGACGCTGATTTTGTTGCAAAAGCACTTGATGAAAAAGGTTATGAAG
>CAZLXK010000406.1:0-1746 GCA_964563305.1 uncultured Treponema sp. | reverse complement strand
GATATTATTGAACGCTGATTTTTGAATATTTTAGAGAAAATTCTCGAAACAAACACAATGTCGAAACTTTATCCAACAATCAAAATAAAAATCAAAAATCAGTAAAAAAAATCAGTTAATCAAATAATTAAACAATTAAACAATATTCACTAAGTTTTAAATAAACGCTAAAATAAATGGCAAAAATTAAAGTGGAGGTTCACAAAATGAACGTTATTGAAGAATATAAAAATTTTTTGCGTCACGGAAAAACTGAACGTGAATGTGCATCACAAATTGTTGAAATGGCTAAAAATCACGGCTACAAAAATCTTGAAGAAACTCAAAGTCTAAAAACAGGCGACAAAGTTTATGTTTGCAAATTTGGAAAAGCGGTTGCCTTGTTTGAACTTGGTTCAGAAAATATTGAAAAAGGAATGAACATTTTAGGTGCTCACATTGATTCTCCGCGCTTGGACGTTAAGCAAAATCCTCTTTATGAAAAAGATTTTGTTGTTTACTTAAACACGCATTATTACGGTGGAATTAAAAAATATCAGTGGCTAACTTTGCCGCTCGCTTTGCACGGAGTTGTTTGCAAAAAAGATGGTTCAGTTGTTCAAGTAAATGTTGGCGAAGATTCAGAAGATCCAGTTTTTTGTATAAGCGACATTTTGCCACATCTTGCGCAAAAACAAATGAAAGAAACTGCAAGCGATTTTATTCCCGGCGAAAATCTTGATTTGATTGTGGGCAGCGAAGATCCGCTTGTGCAAAAAGATTCTGATTCAAGTGATTCAAAAACTAACGCCGAAAAAGATTGCGCTAAAAAAAATATTTTGAAAATTTTGAATGAAAAATATGGAATTGATGAAGATGATTTTGGTTCAGCGGAGCTTGAAGTTGTTCCAGCGGGAGAGCCTCGCGATTTAGGTTTTGATCGTTCACTGATTTTAGCTTATGGTCAAGACGACAGATCTTGTGCTTTTACTTCGGCTGCAGCAATGTTTGAAACTCCTCAAATGAAAAAAACTAAGTGTTGCATTTGTGTTGATAAGGAAGAAATTGGAAGCGTTGGTGCGACAGGAATGGCAAGTCACTTTTTGGAAAATGCAGTTGCTGAACTTGTGGCACGACTTGGTTCTTACAGTGAACTTAGCGTCCGACGTTGCTTAAATAACAGTTATATGCTTTCTAGTGATGTAAACGCTGCTTTTGATCCAATTAATTCTGATCTTTACGACAAAGATAATGCTTCTTTTTTGGGCGGCGGAATTGTGTTTAACAAATATACTGGAAGTCGCGGAAAAAGTGGTGCTAATGATGCAAGTCCAGAGTTTATTGCGAAACTTAGAAATGTTCTTGATAAAAACAATGTAAAATATCAAATGGCGGAACTTGGCAAAGTTGATCAAGGCGGTGGCGGAACAATCGCTTATTTGGCTTCAAAATACGGAATGTACGTTTTGGATGCTGGAGTTGCGGTTTTAAGTATGCACGCTCCTTGGGAAATTACGTCTCAAAATGATATTGTTCAAGCATTTAACGCTTACAAAGCATTTTTAACACTTTAAGTTTATAAAAAAAAACATAGCCCGCCGTGTAGCATCGCCGTAGGCGTTCTCTGCAAAATTGACAGTTGCTTTTGAGTCAAATCGTTTAATTTCTGTATTGACAGATTCTGAAACAAGTTCAGAATGACAGAATTTTGCAGAGAATGGAGTGAAAACGGAAGTGCGAAAGGGCGGTTTTGTTTGAGATGGATTC
>CAZLXK010000405.1:0-1746 GCA_964563305.1 uncultured Treponema sp. | reverse complement strand
TTTTAACTCGCATAGAGCAACTTCGTTTTCAAACAAGATGGAATCAAACGCCAAGAGTTCCACGAACTTCTGTTTTAGGACATTGTTATTTTGTTGCAGTTCTTACTTTGCTTTTTCAAATAGAAAGTGGCGTAAAAATGTGTAAAGGCAGATTTTATAATGATTTTTTTTCAGCTTTATTTCATGATTTGCCCGAAAGTGTTACGCGCGACATTATTTCTCCAGTAAAACGTGCAACTGACGGACTTCCTGCAATCGTAAAGCAAATTGAAGATGAAGTTGTAACAAAAGAACTTGTGCCACTTATGGAAAGTTTTTACAAAGATGAAATTCTTTATTTTACAAGCAATGAATTTGCAAATAGAATTTTTATTGAAGGAAAAACGCAAGAGGTTAGTTTTGAAGATTTGAATAATCTTTATAATTTTGATGAGTTGATGCCTGTTGACGGAAAAACTGTGCGTGTTGCGGATCATCTTTCGGCACTTTTAGAAGCAGAACTTTCAATTCGGCACGGAATTACAAGCGAACAGTTAAGTCTTGGTTGTGAAAATATGCTAAAAACTTATCCAAAAGGAACTATAATAAATGGCATTGATGTTTACAATCTTTTTGCTTCTGTTGATAAATGGTGCCATTCTTAAAATTTGATTGTAATGTTTCTGAAATTTATTTATAATTTTTATAATTTTTTTATTATTGGTCGATTTTGACCTTTAAAATTATATTTTACATAAATTTACATAAATTTTTGGAGGAATTATGACAATCGCTCAAATGCTTAGTCAAAGTGGAATTCTAACTTTACTTGGTATGGGAATCGTGTTCTTATTTCTTATTATTCTTATCTTTTGCATGCATCTTCTACATGTTATTGTGCATGCGTTAAAACTTGATAAAGATGATGAAAATAAGTCAGAAAAGAACAGCACTCCTTCTTCAAATGCTACTAATTCAGCAGACAATGGTGCAATAATTGCTGCTATTGCTACGGCTGTTCACGAAAAAGAACAATAAATTTTTTAAGATAAGAGGTTAATTTTTATGTCTAAAGTTGGAATTACAGAACTTGTTATTCGCGATGCACATCAAAGTCTTCACGCAACTCGTATGACAACTGCTGATATGCTTCCTGCGTGTCCGATGCTTGATAAAATTGGTTATAAATTTGTAGAAGGTTGGGGCGGGGCAACTTATGATTCTTGTATTCGTTTCTTGAATGAAGATCCTTGGGATCGCCTTAGAAAACTTCACGCAGCAATGCCAAATACAAAAATTATGATGTTACTTAGAGGTCAAAACTTGCTAGGTTATCGTCATTATGCAGATGATGTTGTTGATAAATTTGTTGAAACTGCGGCAAAAAATGGTGTTGATGTTTTTAGAATTTTTGATGCTTGTAATGATCCTCGAAATCTTGAGCGAGCAACAAAAGCGGCTGTTAAATCAGGAAAGCATGTTCAAATGGCAATTTCTTACGCCGTAACTCCATATCACACAATAGAAAAATATGTTGAACTTGCAAAAACTTACGCTGATTTTGGTGCAAATTCTATTTGTATTAAGGATATGGCAGGACTTTTAAAACCTTATGTTGCTTACGATTTGGTTAAGGCAATAAAAGAAAAGGTTGATTTGCCAATCGAAATTCACTCACACGCTACAACTGGACTTTCTGTTGCAACTTTACTTAAAGCAACTGAAGCAGGTGCGGATATTCTTGACACAGCAATATCTTCTATGTCT
>CAZLXK010000404.1:0-1784 GCA_964563305.1 uncultured Treponema sp. | reverse complement strand
AAGCGAAAATCAAAATAACACAATTTCTTCAAGTTCAAATTCTTCAAGTTCAAGTTCGAGTTTAAATTCAAATAATGCGGATAATTCTGAAAAAATTTTACTTCAAACGATTGAAGGTCGCCCAAGACAACTTATTTTTCCTGAGGAACCGAACATTTCTTTAGATGAAAAAAATACTTTTGGAATCGAAACAAATTTGCATGTAACAATAAAGTTTACAATCACTGCAAATGGTTCAGTTCCAATTGGGCAAATATCTTTTAGTCCTTCTTCAGTTTTAAGCACAGAACTTCAAAGTGAAATCCGCACTCAAATTTCAAAATGGATTTTTTCTCAAGATCCAAACGGTTCAAGCGGAACTGCATCTTTTGAATATACGATTAAAGTAAAATAAAAATCGGCAATTCTTTCGCTAAAAAAATCGCGGCTCTTGAGTTAAGTGATTTTCTGCGAAAAAAAATCGCCACTTAAATTAAAAAAAATCAATCTTTCTCAAGAAAAAAATCGTCTAATCAAAATCAAATTTTTCGCTCAATCAAAAATTCTTGAAACCGACACGATGATGGCACCTGTCTTTAAATATCAGAAAAAATTTTATATACTAAATTTATGAAAGATGAACTTAATGAAAGGCACAAAACTGAATTCTTTAGTAAAATTAAGGCATTCGCATTTGATATTGATGGAACTTTGTATAATTCTGCAAAACTTTATTTTATAATGATTCCTTACATTTTACGAAATTTATCTTTTTACATACAATTTGCAAAAGTGCGAAAACAACTTCATAAAACTGCTCCAGTTGCTGACTTTTATGAATATCAAGCTCGACTTTTAGCAAAAAATTTAAATTGTTCTGCAAGTGAAGCGAAAACTAAAATCCAAAAAATTGTTTACGACGGAATGAAAAAATTTTTCAATAAAATAAAACCTTATCCTTATGCAAAAGAATGTATTGAAGCTTTAAAAAAATCTGGTTATAAAATTGCGATTCTTTCTGATTTTCCGCCAGAACAAAAAGGTGATATTTGGGGAATAAAAAATTTGTGTGATGTTTGCATTGGTTCAGAAGAATCTGGAGCCTTAAAACCTTCAATTTATCCTTATGGAATTCTTTCACGAAAATTAAATTTGAAAAATGAGGAAATTCTTTACGTTGGAAATAGCAAAAAATGTGATGTTTGGGGAGCAAGTAATGCAAAAATGAAAACCGCATTTATTCTTTCTGGCTTTAGAAAAATATTCAACATAAAATATTCAAAAGCGGATATTTGTTTTAAAAACTATCGTCAGTTGCAAAATATTGTGTTAAACTAATCTATGAGTTTTAAAATGAAAGTAAGTTAAAAAATAAAAATATTGGGTGGGGAAAAGTGTCAATATTTATATCAATTCTTGCAGCAACATTAATTTCTGCGACGGTTTCTTATTTAATTAAAAAGTTAGACAAAAAAGAAGATAAACTTGCAAGCATTCAGCGCTACGCAAAAAAAACGCAAGAAGAACTTGCAAAATATTTTGATGAACGCGAAGAAAGATTAAAAATTCTTTCATCTCAACTTGAAGGAACAAATATAAAAGCACAAGCGGCAGTCACAAAATATCAACAACAAATTCAATCTTGCGAAAAATCAGTTCAAGAATTAAATGCTCCAATAAATCAAGTAAATGAAATCAGCAACAAAATAAATTCTTACGATTCGGTTCTAAAAGATTTGATTGAAATGACTCAAAATGTCGAAGAAAATTTGCATCGCGTAAAAAAAGAATCGAATGTAATTGAA
>CAZLXK010000403.1:0-1816 GCA_964563305.1 uncultured Treponema sp. | reverse complement strand
GTTTTTAGCGACGTAATTTGTTATCCAGAAAGGCTTCTTGATTGGATAAAGGTTTGGCTTTCAAGCGGAAAAACTAAAAAGATGATTTGTACAATTAAAATGCAAGGAAAAATAAATTGGCAGTTGATTAGCGAATTTGAAAAAATCCCAAACAGCCATGTTGTTCACTTAAATTACAACAAGCACGAACTAACATTCCTCCACGTTGACGGTGGTTGAACCTGTCGAAACCACCAAGACTTAGCATAGAAAATAAAAAGATTTTATAAAACTGCAAGCATTTTATGCGAATAAAAAAGCACTAGACGGATTGTAGCCGCGTGCGATAGCACGTTCTCTGCAAAATCGACAGTTAGTTTTTATGTTAAAGGCTTGATTTTTTTAATTGACAGATTCTGAAACAAGTTCAGAATGACAAAATTTTGCAGAGAATGAAGCGATTAGCGGAACGGCGAAAAGCCTTTACTTGTGTCACTTTCTCCAAAAAAAATTATAAATAATATTCTGGCTCGGTTAAAACATTTTTTAAGTTAGAAATGTCGCCAAGTCTGTAAGGCGTCGCTTGGTAAACGTAATAATTTAACCAATTTGAATAAAAAAGATGTGCCGTACTTCGCCAAGTAGAAATTACGCCCTTAGACGGATCGTTGTCAATAAAATAATTTTGCGGAATTTTAGGATTCAAACCTTTAGCCAAATCGCGTTTATATTCATTTGCCAAAGTTTCAGGATCATATTCCAAGTGCCCAGTCATAAAAAACTGCCGATTGTCGCGAGATTTTGCAATCGTTAAGCCCGTAATGTCAGATTTTGCAAGAAGTTTAAGTTTTTTGTTCGACTTAATATCTTCTGAATCAATAAAAGTGTAGCGTGAAGTTGGAACAGGAAAATAATCGTCAAATCCACGAAGCAAAGGTTCTTTTTTGTCCAAAGGTTCAGAATAATAAATTCCAGAATATTTTTCGCTAACAATATGTTTTTGAATTCCGTAGTTGTAATAAAGTCCCGCCATCGCTCCCCAACAAATGTAAAGCGAAGAAAAAACGTGATTTTTTGCAAAGTCCATAATTTTACACAGTTCGTCCCAATAATCCACTTGCTCAAACGGAAGTTGCTCAACCGGTGCTCCAGTAATAATAATTCCGTCGTATTGAGTTTCCATCATTTTTTGCGAACTAATATAAAATCTGTCTAAGTGTTGCTTTTTTGTATTTTTATTTTTAGAAACGTGGCTCGTCATTTGAACAAGCGAAATGTCAATTTGAAGTGGCGTGTTAGAAAGAAGTCGCAAAAGTTGAGTTTCGGTCACTTCTTTAGTTGGCATTAAATTTACAATAGCAATTTTAAGAGGACGAATATCCTGACTTGCGGCTCGGTCTTGCGTCATTACGAAAATATTTTCTTTTTCAAGTTGTTGGTGTGCAGGCAAATCTGAATCAATTTTTATAGGCATAAAATCCTCCGTAAAAAATTTATTCAATAACGCAATTATGTCAAAAAATCGCAAAATTTGCTATAAGAATGTTTTGGAGCAAGTTTTGCTAATTAATTTAGCACAGTGGTTGAGCATAGTCGAAATCACTTCTTCGACTAAAAAATGCGACATTCGTCGCTTCTTTATAAACTGCCACTTTTTGCAGTTTTATGAGCTTTTTTGTGCTAACTGTATGTTCTAAAATAAACCGCCCTTCCAGTGTTCCGCTTTCGCTTCATTCTCTGCAAAATTCTGTCATTCTGAACTTGATTCAGAATCTGTCAATACAGAAATTAAACTGTTTAACTCAAAAACAACTGCCAATTTTGCAGAGAACGCCTA
>CAZLXK010000402.1:0-1816 GCA_964563305.1 uncultured Treponema sp. | reverse complement strand
GTGTCGAGCACGGGAATGACAGTTTCTTGTGTTAAGTTAGGAAAATTCGCTCCAATGGTTCGAGATCCTCACAAACCGTGCTTAGACTTTTAATAATAAAACTTGTCGAAAGAAATTGTTGAATCATCAGAATCATTTAATGTAAGAGTAAAATCCATTTTCCATAAATAATCTTTTGATTCTGTGGAACTAGGTTTGAGATTGCCTTTTAAAACACTTGAATCGCTTTCTTCAACAACGCTATTTAGATAAGCCAAATTTTTATTATCATCACTTAAACTTAAACTTACATTTTTGCCACTTTCGTTTTGATAAGAACTTTCTGAAAAGCCAGAAAATTTATATTCATTGTCAATTTGAACTAAAAAAGAATAATCGTATCCAACTAGCTGGATTGTGTTGTTTAAGTTGAGCGTTTTTGTTTCGCTTGCGGGAATTGTAAGTTCAGCGGATTTTAATTCTTGCCAAGTGGAATTTTCGTCTGAACGTATTAAACTTATGAGTTTTATGGATTTTGTGAAGAACTTTCGTTTTTTATGTTTAGTTCAACGCTGTAAGTGTAAACTTTTTCGACTGTTTGATTTGGATTTTTGCAAGAAATAATTGTTTGTAAGATGAAAAATATTATGATTGCTTGTAAAAAGTAAAATGTTTTTTTCATAGTTTTGATTTTCCTTGTTTTTTTTATTAAACTAATTGTTTTTATTATGAATGGACTTTATGAAATTTCGCAAAATTTTTTTATCCAGAGTTAATTTAGGCTAACTTTAGATTTGTTTTTATCAATAAAAATTGATTGTTATTTGATTTTGACTTGGTTTTGTGTTTTAACGGAGAACTTAGCCCCGTATGGAACACCTTTAGTCTCGGGCAAAAATGTTGATTTTATTATTGACAGATCCTGTGCGAAACCGCCGAAGGCTAACAAGTTCAAGATGACGAGTTTTTTTATGGACTTATAGTCAATTTTTTTTTGCCCGAGATGAGCGTGAGCGTATTCACAACAAAGTTTCAAGTGAGTGTGGAACACGGGTTTTGTTTGGGGCGAAAACTTAGCAAAGACGATATAAGTGTCAATTAACAAAGCGTGCTCCAAAAATCCCCACATTTACTAAAATTTTTTTCTCTAATATAATTCGCTTTATGACTAAAACAGTTGATGAAAAGAAAATTATTTATTCAATGGACAGAGTGAGTCGTGCTTACGGAACAAAAGTTGTTCTTAAAGACATTTCGATTTCTTATTATTACGGTGCGAAAATTGGCGTTATTGGCGAAAATGGTGCTGGTAAATCTTCGCTTTTTAAGATTTTTGCTGGAATTGACAAGGATTATACTGGCGAAACAAGACTTCAAGAAGGTTACACAATGGGTTATTTGGAACAAGAGCCTCAACTTGAAAGCGGAAAAACTGTTCTTGAAGTTGTAAAAGAAGGCGTTAAACCAATTACTGATTTGCTTGAAGAATTTGATAAAGTTAACGAAGCTTTTGGCGATCCTGACGCTGATTTTGATAAACTTTGTGCTAGGCAAGCGGAACTTCAAGAAAAACTTGATGCTGCTGACGCTTGGAACCTAGATTCTAACCTTGAACTTGCAATGGATGCACTTAGATGTCCGCCGGGAGATCAAAAAGTGGATGTTCTTTCTGGAGGCGAGAGGCGTCGTGTGGCACTTTGTCGTTTACTTTTGCAGCAACCTGACATTCTTCTTCTTGACGAACCAACAAATCACCTTGACGCTTTAACTGTCGCTTGGCTTGAAAAACATCTTCACGATTACAAAGGAACTGTAATTGCAATTACGCACGACCGCT
>CAZLXK010000401.1:0-1821 GCA_964563305.1 uncultured Treponema sp. | reverse complement strand
TTACGGACGTAATTTCTGCAGAAGAATAAAGATCATAATATTTTTGATTTGATTCTGACCAATACGGAATTCCCACATAAGATTTTACATCCATGATCAAATTGTTAAAATTTTCAATGAAATTTTCATTTTCTGAAATTGGATATATGCGGATTACTTCTGCGATATAACTTGGCTTTAATTCTTGTATTTCATTTTTTAGTTTTTGAAAAACATAATTGTCAGTTTCTAGCGAAAGTTTTTTATAAGAATCAGTTTTTATAATTACAGTTTCATTGTTATTTAAGGAATTTTTATTTTCATCAGTCATATATTTTGAAAAAATTTCAGTTGCACTTGCTTGGAAACTAATCAAAGTAAAGAAAAGAAAAATAAGTTTTTTTTGTAAGCGATTCATTTTTGCTCCTAGTATTGCTGTTTTTTGATGTGTAAAGTCTTTTCATTATAATACAAAATTTATTAGTTTACAATTAAGGATTTATTTATAAAAAACTCTTAAAAATATACAAATAAAATAAAAATTTTCAAATTTTTAATTCAAAACATAGAAGTCAGTTAAAAAAAATCACGATAATTTAATTTCTGTCTACAAAAAACTCAAACTTAACTAGTTTTTAATTGAACGAAGTCATTTCGAGAGCCTCAATGACCACATATCTTAAAAATCAACTTCTAAATCCTAAATCCCTTTATTTGTGTAAACAAAAAAATCGTGCTATAATTACAAAATCGGAGAAAAAAAATGCCTATTTCACCTTATATAAAAGAAACAATGTCTAGCAAAAGTGCTGGCGTAATAAGAAAAATGTTTGAAGAGGGCTTAAAATTAAAAGCAAAATATGGAAATGAAAATGTTTTTGATTTTAGTCTTGGAAATCCAGATTTAGATCCGCCAGAAGAAGTTTTTAAATCTTTTGAGAAAAATGCTTCGCTTAGAGAAAAACATGTTCACGGATATATGCAAAATGCAGGTTATCCTTTTGCTCGTGATGCAATGGCTCAAAAAACTTCACAAGAACAAGGTGTAAAAGTTTCAGGTGATTGCATTGTTATGTCAGTTGGTGCCGCTGGAGCATTAAATTCACTTTTAAAAGCAATTTTGTCTGATGGCGAAAATGTTATTGTAAGTGCTCCTTATTTTTCAGAATACAAACATTACGTTCATAATTTTGGCGGAAATCTTGTTGAAGTTCCGTCAAAAGATGATTTTTCGCTCGATGTTGAAGCTATAAAATCCGCAATAAATGAAAAAACTGCAGCAGTTTTAATAAATTCACCAAATAATCCAACTGGTCGCGTTTATACTGAATCAAATATTAAAGATTTGTGTTCGGCATTAAATGAAAGTGCAAAAAAGTTTGGAAGAAAAGCGTATCTTATTTGCGATGAACCTTATAGAGCAATTATTTATGATGGAAAAACAGTTCCTTCAGTTTTTAAATATTATGACAGTGCGGTGATTGTAACTTCTTTTGCAAAGAATTTGAGCCTTCCGGGCGAGAGAATTGGTTATATTGCTGTAAATCCTGATTGTCCTGATAAGAATGAACTTGTAGACGCTTGCATTTTTGCGACAAGAGTGTTGGGCTTTGTAAACGCACCTGCAATTATGCAAAGAGTTGTTGCTGAAAGTTGGAATGCAAAAGTTGATTATTCTCTTTACGAAAAGCGACGCAATGAATTAATGGAAGTTTTGGATTGTGCAAAAATAAAGCATGTCGTTCCAGAAGGTGCTTTTTATATGTGGTGCAAAGTTCCAGATATTTTTAATGATAATGATATGGCTTTTTGTGATTATTTAAAGAAATATTTAATCTTGGC
>CAZLXK010000400.1:0-1822 GCA_964563305.1 uncultured Treponema sp. | reverse complement strand
TCTCTGCAAAATACTTCGGCGGTTGAGCAAACTCGAAACCACAAAAACTTTCAAAATAAAGTCTTAGCATCAAAAATCAACTGTCACTTTTGCAGAGAACGCCGTTAGCGGTGCTACAATCGGGGCTAAGTCCTCTGTATTTTTGTTAAGAAAAACTTAATGTTCATTGACATTTGGATCTTCAGAAAACTTTTGTCCAATTTTATCACAAAGAATTTTTGTTTCATCAACATTGCATCTTGCAGGATTCATAATCAGCGTTCCAATTTCATCAGCGTAAATTTTTCCGCCACAAGGATTTTTTACGCTAACAATCGAACTTTTTATTTCAGCATCAATATTTTTTGAATACTCAAAAGCCAAATCTGTGTTTATAAGTTTGCAATTTTCCATTTTAAGTCCGTCAATATAACACAAACCTTGATTACTTTCGATTGTGCAATTTACAAACTTCATATTTTTTGAATTCCAAGCTAAATATTCGCCAACAATATAAGAATCATAAATGCTCACATTTTCACAATTCCAAAATGAATCTTTTGAAATAAGTTTTGCGTTATGAATTTCAATATTTTTTCCGCCGTCAAGAAAATAATTTCCTTCAAGTTCAAAATTGTCTGCATAAAAATCCACAGCGTTCATTGCAAAATAATCGCCTTTAGCCTTTACGTTTTCAAGTTTAATTTTTGAACAATTCCACATTGTTTCGGCGGCATTTTGAAAAGTAACATTTTTTAAATTTATTCTAGAACTTTGTCTAAATTCTTTTGGTGCAATAATTTCACAATCTTCCATAGAAAAATTTTTTACGTACCACAATCCAGAGCGACTAAGTTCATAAAAAGTACAATTTTTTACAAAAACATTTTCTGTATTCCAAAGTGGATATTTATATTTAAAACTTGAATTTAAGACTTGTACATTTTTTGCGTGTTTTATAGGAGATTCTCCATCTTCAAAAACACAGTTTTTATAAATTATATCTTTTGCAAAATATTGTGCTCTTTCGCCAGAAAATTTTTGATGTTCAAATTCGTTCATTTTTTATTCCTTAAAAGCTTTGCTCTTTCAAAATTCTGATTATTCAATTAAATCGTCAAATTTATAACAAAAGTTTTCGTTTTTTATTGATTTTAAAACTCGTTTAAAATAATAAATTCTTGCAAAATCAGAAAGTCAAAAAAATCAAAATTAAAATTTTTATTTAAAAAATAACAATTTCACATAGTAAAAATCAAGAATAATTTTTAAAATCTACAGTTTAAGAAAATTTTAAGTTTTTTTTGCATTTTTATATTTCGGTGCTAAAATATAAGCGTAATGAGAAAACCAAACTTAAAAAATAAATCCAAAATTTTTGAAGTTTATATAATTTCTATAGCAATGCTTTTTCTTCTCGTTATTCAAACAGTTTTTCAAATAAAAGAAAGAAAATTTACAGCAACGAGAACTTCTTTAATTTTATTAGATCAAGTTTTAAAAATTTTGGGTGAAAATAAAGCTAGAAAAGACAGTTTTATAGAAAATCTAAAAGAAACTTATATTTTAAAAGCAAAAACTGCCGCTTATATGATAGATAAAAATCAAAATATCACAAAGAATTTTGCTGAATTAAATAAAATTGCAAATTTACTTTCCGTTGATGAAATAAATATTTTTAACGAAAACGGAACAATTTTTTTTGGAACAGTTCCGTCTTATTTTGGAATGAATGTAAACGATGGCGAGCAAATTGAATTTTTTAAACCGATTCTAAAAAATAAAAATTTGGAACTTTGCCAAGGTTTAACGCCAAATACTGCGGAAGGAAAAGAAATGATTT
>CAZLXK010000399.1:0-1826 GCA_964563305.1 uncultured Treponema sp. | reverse complement strand
AGATCGCCGTAAACGCCAAACAATCCTGAGAATTTTTGCGAAGCGAAAAGTCTCGTTATGGATAGGAGGTCAAACATATTGACTTTTATATAATTAAATGCTTAACTGATAATATGAACGTTAATTCAAATAAATCAGAAAACAAAACATTTTCTTTAGATTTTACAAATCAAGAACAAATTTCAGACTTAGCAGAAGTTTTTAAAAATTTCGCAGATCCAACAAGAGTAAAAATTCTTTGTCTTTTGTTAAATCAAGAATTTAACGTTACAGAACTTTCAGAAAAATTAAATATGACACAGCCAGCAATCAGTCAGCAATTAAGACTTTTAAAAATGAACGCACTTATAAAATTCCGTCGCGAAGGAAAATCTTTAATTTATTCACTTGCAGATGATCACGTAAAAGAAATCTTAAATATTGGAATTGAACATCTTGCTGAATTAAAATCCTAAAAATTCTTTTCATATTTTCTTGATTAAAATTTTAAGCCTTTCTAAAATGTTTTAACTAAATGTTTTGATTTTTAGTATTTGTTTAAAATTTTAAAATTTGTTAAAAAATCTTTTGGAGTTTTTATGATTGAATTAGTTGCTTTTTTAGGAAATTATGGTCGTGAATACGAAAATTCAAGACATAATGTTGCTTGGCTTTTTGAAAATTCTCTTCCGTTTAGTTCAAAAATTTCTTGGCAAAATAAATTTAAATCTGAAATTTCTGTAATTGATTATCAAATTTTAATTTCTTGGCTAAAAGAATCAAATCTTCTTGTTCCAAAAAAAGATGGATCTTTTCAAGTTCCGAGTGAAAATCCAAAAAAAATTTATTTTATAAAACCTTTAACTTATATGAATCTTAGCGGAGAAGCAATTTGTGAAGTTGCAAATTTTTATAAAATCAAGCCAGAAAATATTTTAGTTGTTCACGACGAAATTGAACTTGCTTTAGGATTTGTAAGTTTAAAATGGAGC
This sequence comes from uncultured Treponema sp., assembly GCA_964563305.1. Lineage (GTDB taxonomy): Bacteria > Spirochaetota > Spirochaetia > Treponematales > Treponemataceae > Treponema_D. Next base: position 855 of record CAZLXK010000399.1, on the reverse strand, counting down.
GGAGGCTTGGGCGGACACAACGGATTGCGTTCTACAAAAGCTTCGCTTGGAACAGCGGATTTTTGGCGATTAAGATTTGGCGTTGGGAAACCTCAAAATGGAGAAGTTGCTTCTTGGGTTTTAGGTTCATTTTCTCAAGACGAAAAAATTATTTTGTCGCAGGTTTTTGAGCAAAGTCATATTTTGTTTTCAAAAATTTTAACTTCGCAAAATCCGTCAGTTTTAATAAAAGATTGGGGCAAGAAAAATTTAAAATGCTAAATGTCGACTTTTTCTGAAATTTGAAAAAAAATGTCTGGACTGTCTAAAAATGATGATTGAGCAACATCGAAATCTTTAGATTGAGCAACGTCGAAATCACAAAATATAGTGTTAAGGTCAAAAATATTTCAAAAGTGGACAGTAAAGATTTTTTTCGCTATATTAAAATAATATATGTTTAGGGAAAATTCTATAAATCAGAATAAATCAGAATAATGGAGAAAAAATGAAAGATTTTATTACTAAGAAAGTATTTTACAACGATGAAGAAGAAAAAGAAGATGTAAAAAAGCCAGAACTTCCAGATCCTCTCACAGAAAAATTCTTAAAAACAAGACAAATTCTTTTAAGTGGCGAAGTAAATAAAGACTTAGCAGAAAAAATTGTTCGCCAACTTTTAATCCTCGAAGCAGACAATTCAGATCCAATTTATATTTATATAGACAGTCCAGGCGGCGATGTTGATGCTGGTTTTGCGATTTTTGATGCAATCCGATTTGTAAACGCACCAGTTTATACAATTGGAATGGGACTTATTGCAAGTGCCGGAGCCTTGATTCTTCTTGCATCTCCTAAGGAAAGACGACTTGGTCT
>CAZLXK010000398.1:0-1838 GCA_964563305.1 uncultured Treponema sp. | reverse complement strand
GTAGATTGCTTCGTCTCTGACCTTATCGCAATGGCGTGCTAAGTCTTAAATAAAAAAGTATGCTCCAATGGTTCGATAAACTCACCAACCATGGTTTGACAGGCTCACCAATCATGGTTCTAAAAATATCTGTATCAAAAAAAGTTGATAATTATCGTGAAAAATTAGAAAACTCTTGATATTTTTTAAATATGCTCTAAAATTAGAACAAATTGATTTGAAAATTTGCGGAAAATTTGAACTTTATGGGAGAAAATTATGACAAAGGAACAAATTGTTGCAGAAATTTCTGGCGGCAAGACGATGCTCGGAATTGAATTTGGTTCGACTCGTATAAAAGCGGTTTTGATTAATTCTGCTTACGAACCGATTGCGAGCGGAGCGTTTGATTGGGAAAATTCGCTTGTTGACGGAATTTGGACTTATTCATTGGACGAAATTCACAACGGAATTTCTACGGCTTTTCTTGATATGAAAAATGACGCTCAGGCAAAATATGGCGTTAAACCTAAAAAACTTGCGGCTATGGGCGTTAGTGCGATGATGCACGGTTATTTGGCTTTTGATGCAAACGATAATCTTTTGGTTCCTTTTAGAACTTGGCGAAACACAATTACTGGCGAAGCTTCTAAGGCTTTAACTGAACTTTTTAACTATCCGATTCCAGAAAGGTGGAGCATTGCTCATCTTTATCAAGCGATTCTTAACGGCGAAAGTCACGTAAAAAATTTAAATTTCTTTACAACTTTAGCTGGCTACGTTCACTGGAAACTTACTGGCAAGAAAGTTCTTGGCGTGGGCGATGCTTCTGGAATGTTCCCGATTGATGAAAAAACTGGCGATTTTAATAAAAAGATGATTAGTCAGTTTGATGATTTAGTTGCTTCAAAAAATTATTCTTGGAAACTTGAAAATCTTTTGCCTAAAGTTTTGTCTGCTGGTGATGAAGCTGGCACTCTTACAAAAGAAGGTGCGACTTGGCTTGACCGAGAGGGAACGCTCGAAGCAGGTGCGATTTTTGCTGCTCCTGAAGGCGACGCTGGAACTGGAATGACTGCTACAAATTCGGTTGCGGCAAGAACTGGAAATGTTAGTGCTGGAACTTCGATTTTTAGCATGGTTGTTCTTGAAAAACCTTTGGCTAAAACTTATTTAGGTCTTATTGATGTTGTTACAACTCCGGACGGAAAACCAGTTGCTATGGTTCACGGAAATAACTGCACGGGCGAATACGACAAATGGATTAAACTTATGGGAGAAGCGGCAACTTTGCTTGGTGCTCAGTTTGACAAAAGTAAACTTTACGACACGATTTTGAAATCAGCGTTAAATGGCGACAAGGATTGTGGCGGTTGTGTTGCTTACAATTATATTTCTGGCGAAACAATTACTGGTTTTAACGAAGGCAGACCACTTTTTGTTAGAAAGAAAAACGCTAATTTTAATCTTTCAAACTTTATGAGATCGCAGATTTTTACAGCACTCGCGGCTTTGCGTTATGGAATGGACATTTTGTTTGAAGAAAAAGTTCCTTTAGACAGACTTACAGGTCACGGCGGATATTTTAAAACTCAAGGCGTTGGACTTCCGTTTATGGCAGCGGCAATGCACACTCCGGTTAGTGCAATGAGTACGGCTGGCGAAGGCGGACCTTGGGGAATGGCACTTTTGGCAGCGTACACGCTTAACGGCAAGGGCAAATCTTTAAGTGATTGGCTTAATCAAGAAGTTTTCGCTAGTGCAAAAGTAGAAACTGTAAATCCTAGTGCAGAAGATGTTGAAGGATTTAATAAATTCTTTGAAAATTACAAAAAAGGTTTGGCTATAGAAAGAGCGGC
>CAZLXK010000397.1:0-1843 GCA_964563305.1 uncultured Treponema sp. | reverse complement strand
AACAAAATCAAACAACAAATCAAAATACAGATTTTCACCCAACGCTTGAAGATGAAAGTTTTCAAGAAGATATTCCATTCTAGGGGCAACTTATGGATAAATCACGCGATACAGAAATGAAAGTTTTAGTTATTGGTAAAGGTTTTTCTAAAATATACGGACTTCGTTATGCTAGCCAAAAATTCAATATTTCAAGCGGAAATATTATAAACGCTATTTTAATGGGAACTTCTATAAATGGACTTTGTTTTGATTATCCAGAAGAAGATAGCAAGTTAGAACAATATGTAAATGTTAAAAACAAAAAATCAAAATCAGCAAATTCTGAGCGTTTCAATTTTGCGGAGGCTTAAAATGAATGAATTAACAGTTAATAAAAATGAAATTGTTTCTACAGAAAATTTTGACAATTTAGCGATTGAATATTTAAAAAATATGGGAACTTCTTTACCTAAAAAATATGAAACTCAATTTGTTGAACTATGTAAAGCATTTTCACTAAATCCGTTTAAGCGTGAATGTTATGCAATTTCTTATGGTGATAAGTTCCAAATTATAACAGGTTATGAAGTTTATATTAAAAGAGCAGAAAGAACAGGAAAACTTGACGGTTGGAGAGTTGAACTAAAAGGCTCAATTCCTAATATGTCAGCGACAATTACAATTTATAGGAAAGATTGGAAAATGCCTTTTGAACATACAGTTTTATTTGCCGAATGTTGTCAAAAAGACAAAAGCGGAAATCTAAATTCTGTATGGAAAAAGCAACCTAGTTTTATGTTAAAAAAAGTTGCTATTGCACAAGGTTTTAGATTGTGTTTTCCCGATGAACTTGGCGGAATGCCTTATACAAGCGATGAACTTCCGCAAGAAGAAAAAAATATTACAAACGAAGCAACTGTAAAATCTGTAAACGAAAATCAGCAGCCACAAAATCACTCAGCAAACAAACCACAGTCGCAAAGTCAAAACAATCAGCAACAAAATCAAATGTTTACTGCGAAGCAATTAGTGGACGCTAAATTAGAACTTGAAGCGTTCGTTTTAAATGGCGTTTTGGATAACAAGCCAAAGTTTAAACAATCTGCTGCAGATTTACTTCAATCAAATGATTATAAAAGAATTACAGACGCGATTTCTTATTGCGAAAAACTTTCAAGGGGTAAGTAATGCAAGAAATTAAATTAAATAACAGTCAGCAAAGAGTTTTTGATTATTTAGTTAATCACGGCTCAATAACAACTTTAGAAGCAAATTCTTTTGGCGAAACGCGAATATCAGCACGCATTTTTGAACTAAAAGAAAAAGGCGTTTTGATATCTGATGAAATGATTAAAGTTAAAAATCGTTTTGGCGAAAGCCGTCACGTTAAAAGATATTTTTTAGGTTAAGCAAATGAAAACAAAAATTTGTAAAAAAGCGGGTTGTGGAAGAACTTGTGCTCAAAATAAAAATTATTGTTCTTTACATTCTGATTTAGAAAACAAGCAAAAAATCTTTACATATCGCGAAAAGTCAAAAGCGTATCATAATTTGTACGAAACATATCGCTGGAAAACTTTTAGTAAAGATTTTCTAAAGTCTCATCCGTTTTGTTATATCTGTGGGGCAAAATCTCAAGTTGTAGATCACATTGTTCCACATCGTGGCGATTTGTCTTTATTTTACGATGTCAACAATGTTCAAACACTTTGTGCAAGTTGTCATTCACGAAAAACACTTAAAGAAAATAATAATTTCCATAAATCTAAAGGAGGCAAATAATGAATGAAGACTTTGAAGTAGAAGATTTAATAAATGATTCTTTTGTACTTTATGGTTCTTTTTATTGTGCAATTCAAGA
>CAZLXK010000396.1:0-1885 GCA_964563305.1 uncultured Treponema sp. | reverse complement strand
ATGATAAAGGAGAATATTTTGTAATCGATTGGTCACATGCTACTCAAGGTAATGGCTCAGCAGATGTTGCAAGAACATATTTATTATTTTCTATTCAAGGAAAAACAGATGTTGCTGAAAAATATCTAGACTTATTTGTAGAAAAAAGTGGCACAGAAAAAAGTTATGTACAAAGATGGATACCAATTGTTGCAGCAGCTCAAATGTCTAAAGGAAAACCTGAAGAGCAAGAGTTTTTGCATAAATGGGTAGATATTATTGATTACGAATAATAGAGGGGAAAATAAAATGCATTTTTATGATTTAATAAAAGATTTATCAAAAGAAAAACAAATAATGATGTTTGTGGATATGGATGGAGTTATTGCATCATTTGATGTAGGAAAAGCACTTGATTTTTTAAATAAAAGACCATTAACGGAAAATATAGCTAAAATACAAAAAGTAGGTGAATTACCTAATGTTGAATTGGGAATTTTGTCTATATGTAAAAAGGATTATCAAATAGATGAAAAAAATATTTGGTTAAATAAATATGCACCATTTTTTAAAAAAGAAAATAGAATAATAATTTCTAAAGAAAAATTAGAAGGAATAACATCAGCAGAAATTAAAACTAATTATTTGAAAAATATAGAAACAGACAAGCAAATAGTCTTAGTAGATGATGATAATTCAATTTTAAAATGTGTAATGAAAAATGCAGAGAATGTTATAGTTTTTCAGGATTCAGAATTAATTGATTAATTATATAAATTTTTGAAAAAAATAAAAAATACTATAGACATTTCAAAATTGCAATGCTATAATGCACTTATCTTAAGAAAAGGAGGGACTGTGATGAAACGGCCCACAGTAATCGAATTTTCTGGGTTACCTAACTCAGGAAAGACAACATTATTGCAGAACATTGCAAAGCGGTGTGAAAGCAATAATATAAGTGCAATCATTATGCAAGAAACCGCCGAACTTCTTCCAAAGGATATCCCGAAAGGAACTATAGAACAAAATCTGTGGATTACATTGGAAACTGTCAAAAAAAGTCTGGAAATGAACTTTATGGCAAATGTGGATTTTATTTTGCTTGATAGAGGATTTTATGACCAGCTTTTTTGGGTAAAAATGTATTCTGAAAGAGATGAAAATTATGGAAAATTTGTCTTAGATTTTATGACAAAGTTTTCCGAAAGGTACGAAGTTAAGCCAGATTATTTGTATATCGTTGATGTTGATGTGGAGGAATCTATAAAGAGGAGAATGGCTACAGGTGACCCCGTTACATTCTCTAAACAGGACTTTTTGCGTGACTATAAAAACAAGTTCGAAAAGTTTGTTGATGAAATTGATTCTAAATTATACGTTGACACTACAAATCTGGACAAAGACGAAGTAGCTGGTATTGTATTTAATACTATTATCTCGCTGAGATGATGGTAAGCAAAAGCCTCTAACTCATATTGGGTTGGAGGTTTTTGAATTTAAAATAGTAAACTATAAAAATTTTGAAATTCATATCCTTCGGAACGCAAATACTCAATAGATTCCTTCAATATTTGTGAACTATCATTTACAAATTTCGTATCATGCATAAGAATTACCAAGGTGTTTTTATTTTTAGAAGTTTTTTTCAAATTAGTCAACAATTGTTCATTAGTACATTTTTTTACAGAATCATTATTTAAACAATTCCAATCAATATATGTATAATTATTTGCTTCAAGAAGAGTTACAGCTTCTTTTTTCTTTGTTTTGTTTGATGGGGACATATATCCATTGGGAAATCTAAATACTTTAGAACAATAATTTTCTATTCCAATAGCTTTTCCGATGGCTAAATCAGTTTTTTGAACTTCTTCCATAAAACTTTCTGAACTTTTATATAGAT
>CAZLXK010000395.1:0-1891 GCA_964563305.1 uncultured Treponema sp. | reverse complement strand
GTTTTAAATCCAAATTCTATATTTTGAGCTTCTAAAACTTTCAAATAAATAAGCGGACCTACAAAAGGAAAAAGATTTGAAAGAACAAAAAATCCAGCATTTCCATAATCACACGCTTTTATAATTCCAATCGTAAGCAATGCAAAAGAACTTATGTCCGCCACTGCAAATAAAGTTGCAAAAAAATAATCATCTTGCATAAAATTTACAAGTCCAAATCCGTAAAGAACTTGCTCTGTAATTTCACCAATCCCATAATTCATTTTATTTTTTTTATAAAAATTTTCTCTCCAAAGAGGATTTGCTTGCTCTGAAAGATTTATAATTTCATTTGAGTTTCGTTTTAATTTTGAAAGACTTTTAAATCCAAGCGGCCCGCCAAAACTTTTAATTTTAAAAGAAACGTCGCGATAAAAACGTTTTTCTTCTTTGCACGGACGATAAATCTTAAAAAGTCCCAAATTTACAGTTTTTCCAATTTGCGAAGAATCATATAAATTTTCCAAAGTTTTATTTTTATTTTCTTCAACTTGATTTTTTGACTGATTTCCATAATTTTCTGATTTAATTTGCTGATTTTCAGAATTTTCCGCCGAATTTTCAAAATCTGCAAACTGATTTTCAGAACTTTCACGCAAATTTTCAAGATTTTCAAAAGAACTTTCAAAATCCACAAAATAAGTTTCAAAATTTTCTGAGTTTTTTTCAGAATTAAAAATTGGAATTAAGTTATTTTGTAAATCATTTTCAGTAAAGCTAAGATTTTTTGTGTTTTCTTTCGGATTTTCGTTAAGATAAGAATTTTCTATTAAAGAAAGATTTTCGCTAAGTTTAAAATCATTTTGAAAAGAATTTAAATTATTTTTTTCTAAAATTTCACTTTTAACTTTATTTGAATGAACTTGAAAAAATATAGAAAAAATAAAAATAAAATAACATAAAATTTTCTTCATAATGCAACCTCATAAAATGTTAAAATATTGTTATAAGGATAACATGAGAAATTTCATTTAGCAATTTTTTTGAAGTTGCATATAATTTTTTTAAGAATTTTCTTATCTAATAAAATTTGTTCTTGGCTTTTCTGCTTGTTTAGGAACTTCAATTCCGTCTTTTTTCCCAGATTGAATGCATTTTAAAATCCAAGCGAGATTTTTCCCAAGCGTCTTCATTACAAAAACGCCTTCTTCGTCTTTCATAACATCTTCTGGCGTGTAGCCGTGAACCATTGGCCAGTAGCAAGAAGAAACAAGTGGCATTTCGTTAATGCTCGGATATTTTGCAAGAACGTCCAAAGTTGCTGTTGTTCCCGCTCGTCTAGCCGAAGCAACAATTGCTGCAGGTTTATGATTTAATTCTTTGCCCGCTTGCCAAAAAAGTCTATCAAGCACAACTTGAATTTCTCCTGTTGGAGAAGCGTAATAAACTGGAGAACCAAATACAAATCCGTCTGCTGTAGCACATTTTTCTTTTAGTGATTTTACAAGTGCATCTAAGTTTCCGTTTACAGCGTCTTTTCCTACAAAAACAATTTCTGAATCAATTTCTTCTTCTTTTAATGCTTCTGCAATCAAAGTTAAAGCCGTAAAAGTACAACCTTTTTCTCTTCTACTTCCATTTATCATTAAAACTTTCATAATTTCACCTCAAATAAAAAAAATACTAAAAAGTAAAATTAAAGTACACAAAAATTTTATTTAATTAAGCAATTTTATGTTCCTTATTTTCCTTAAAATCCTTGTTAAAATGTTTTTTGATTAACGCAAGTAAAATAAAAGTTGCTCCTAAATAAATTCCAGCAATTAAAATTAAAATAATGCTTCCCATAAATAACTCCTTTTAAAAATTATTTTCAAAAGAAATCAAAAACTTTGATTTTACTTTAATTGTA
>CAZLXK010000394.1:0-1910 GCA_964563305.1 uncultured Treponema sp. | reverse complement strand
CATCTCCGCATGACAAATTATCCAAATCTCAGTTCGCATTGTTCCTTTTCTCCGCGTTGGGACTTGCTCTTCTGTGCGGATTCTATCTTCCGTCGAGCGCGATTTCCACAAGCCCAACCGAGTTTTCATTCTTGGGCGAAGGCGCGGATTCTCCGCTCACTTACGTATGGTCAAGTCTGTTTACGTTCTTGGGATTCTTCGCGTTTTGGCCGACGCTGATTTATTTTATGTTCAGCGAGAAAGTGAAAAAGTGGGAAACTGCGGTTTTCTTTGTTGCGTTTTTGACTGCGCTTGCAGACGTTTTCATTTTCAAGGCGGATTATGGAACGGTGGATGTGCTGTTCACACTTGATGACAAAAAGGTTGTTAATGCAAATTTAATGCTAAAAATTTTCCCTTTTATATTAAGCGGCATTTTGTTCGTTATCTATTCTTTTCTAAGAAAATTTAATTTAGCAAATTTTTCTGCTGTTCTTGTCTTTGCTATATGTCTAACTGAATCCTTGTTGAGTTTCTCAAACACATCGTCCATAAATAAAAAGTTTATTGCATATTCAGAAAATATATCACACAATCTTTACTCCACAAATAATGCCGATAGTTCAAATGACAAATTTGAACCTATTTACTATCTTACGAGAACAGGAAAAAACGTTGTAGTTATTTTTCTTGATCGTGCGATAAATTCATTTTTTCCTTATGCTTTGCAAGACATTCCAGAGTTAAAAGAACAAATGAATGGATTTGTGTATTATCCAAATACATTAAGTTTTGGTACTTATACGGATATTGCAACTCCTGCAATGATGGCAGGTTATGAATACACGCCGGAAAAAATCAATGAGAGAAAAGATGAACTTTTAAGAATAAAACATAACGAAGCGTCTCTTGTGATTCCTAAGATTTTTGCGGATTCTGATTATGAAATTACAATCACTGATCCACCATGTCCTAATTATGCTTTCAAAGGTGATTTAAGTGCATTTGAGGGAGAAAAAAATATACATGCCTTTGAATTATTTGGAAAATTCAGCGAAAAATTTATGAATGAAACTGAAATGTATAACAAAATAATAATTGAAAGGGATCTTGTAAAAAACGTTTTAGTAGAAATTAAAAAATTCTCAATTTTGCAAATTGTGTATCCGATTTTTCGAAGAACTTTTTATGATAATTTTAGGGTCGAAAATCATTTTACAGAAAATCGAAAATATGTCGATGTTTTTTCTTGCCTTTACTATCTTCCAGAACTTACAAAAATTACTTCTGGCAAAAATCAATATATATTCATTGACAATGAAACAACTCATAATCCGGTCTCTTTAGATGACAATTTTATTCTACCTGATGATTCTCAGAAATATACTGGTTCATATAAAACTACTGATAAGAGTACAGAGAGGCACTATTGTTCTTTTGTTGCCGCATTTAAGCAAATTGGGAAGTGGCTTGAATTTTTAAAGAAAAATCAAGTTTATGATAATACTCGAATTATAATAGTTTCTGATCATGGAAGAGCTTTGCCATTGAATCAATTTAAAAATTTTGAAGACCCTACAGTTCCATCGTCTTATTCGCCAGTATTGCTTTTCAAAGATTTCAACAGCAACGCAGAACTTTCAACAAACAATACTTTCATGACGAATGCAGACACACTTTTTTTTGCAAAAAAAGATTTAAACCTTTCTGATGAAAACCCGTTTACGCATAAAAAAATCATTCAAGAGAAAACAAACGGAATCACAGTTTATCCTATTGTAGGAACTGAATGGAATGAAGAACGGATGGTAAAAAAGACTCAGTTCACACTAGATAAATCAAAAGCATATCACGTTCAAGATGATATTTTTGATGGAAAAAATTGGATTCCTCTTTTGGACTGGGAAAGAGCGGTGGTTGAGCTAGATAAT
>CAZLXK010000393.1:0-1915 GCA_964563305.1 uncultured Treponema sp. | reverse complement strand
TTGCCACAAGTCGTAAAAAAATTAAATCTTAGCGAAAATGTAATTGTCGCAGCGGGAATTCACGATTCAAACGCTTCACTTTTGCCTTATCTTTCAAAATCTGCAAACGAAGATTTTATTTTAAACTCTACTGGCTCTTGGTGCGTTTTGCTTCATCCGCTTAAAAAAGGCGAAAAAGCATTTTGTTCAGATGATGAAATTGGAAAAGCGGTTTTCTTTAACAAAAGTGCCTTAAATCAGCCAGTAAAAACTTCAATTTTTTTAGGTGGAATGGAACTTGATTTTTATGTAAAACTTTTTAAAGAAATAAATCAAAAAAATGAATTTCCTTCTTCAAATATGCAAGAAGTTCAAAAAATTTTAAGTGAAAAAAATATTTTTGTTTTGCCAGAGTCCGTTGAAGAAAATGAAGACAAAAAGAATTTTGGAATTTTTGAAAATGACAAATTTTACTCAAAAGATGAACTTTTAAAAATTTTAAAGTCACAATTATTATTACAATCTCAAAAATCAGAAAAATCCAAAAAATCAGAAAAATTATTACAAGAAATTCCGCAAGTTCTAAAAGATGAAAAAAAATTCTTTGCTGCACTTGTGATTTCCTTTGCACTTCAAACCGAAATTGCTTTGCGTCAAGTTGGCATAAATCAAAAAACTTCAGTTTTTACAGAAGGCGGATTTAGAAAAAATCTTCTATATAATAAACTTATTGCGAGCGTTTTTTCAGAAAATGATTTTTACTTAACGGACATTCAAGAAGCAACCGCTTTAGGAACTGCAATCACAGCGATTTTGGCGGAGAAAAAATCATCGCTTGAAGAACTTTCAAAATATGTCAAAATCAACAAAACAAAAATTCTTCCTGAAAAAATTTCTATTTCTGATTACGAAGAATATAAAAAACTTTGGCTTAAAAAAGGAGAAATATTATGAGTGAACTAAAATCAAAAACTTTGGCTTAAAAAAACTTGCATTTAGTGTCATTGTCGGACTCGTTCCTACAATCTAAAACTTTACAAAATATAAAATTAACTTAAAAAAGGAGAAATATTATGAGCGAACTAAAATTAAAATCAAATGTTCTTGAGCAAGATTTTGTGCAAGGATTTATTAGAATGTGTACTGACGGTTGGAATCAAGGTTGGCACGAGCGAAACGGCGGAAATCTTTCTTACAGAATTAAAGACGAAGAAATAAAACTTATTGAAAAAGATTTAAAAACTCAAAGTGAATGGCAAGAAATCGGAACTTCAGTTCTAAATTTGGCAGGAGAATTTTTTCTTGTAACTGGAAGCGGAAAATATATGAGAAATGTCGCTTTAGATCCAGAATCAAATATCAGCATAATTGAACTTGATCAAAAAGGTGAAAAATTTAAGATTCGCTGGGGAATGAAAAACGGCGGCAGGCCTACAAGCGAACTTCCAAGTCATTTAATGAATCTTGAAGTTAAAAAACTTGCCACAAATGGAACTTATCGCGTTGTTTATCACGCTCATTGCACAAATGTGATTGCTTTAACTTTTGTTTTGCCACTTGAAGATAAAATTTGGACGCGTGAACTTTGGGAATGTGCTACAGAATGTCCAGTTGTTTTTCCTCAAGGGATTGGCGTTGTTCCTTGGATGGTTCCAGGCGGTCGCGATATTGCAGTTGCTACAAGCGAGTTAATGAAAGAATATGATGTTGCAGTTTGGGCTCATCACGGAATGTTTTGTGCAGGTACGGACTTTGACACAACTTTTGGTTTAATGCACACGGTTGAAAAATCTGCTGAAATTCTTGTAAAAGTGCTTTCGATGGTTCCACAAAAGCGTCAAACAATTACGCCAGAAGATTTTCGCTCTCTCGCAAAAGATTTTCACGTTACTTTGCCAGAAAAATTTTTGTACGAAAAATAAAATTTGTATTTGGG
>CAZLXK010000392.1:0-1917 GCA_964563305.1 uncultured Treponema sp. | reverse complement strand
ACATATTGTAAAAGACGGAGTTTTTATTCCGCAAACAAATATTAAATATCCTGAAAAACCAGACGAATATCTTATTGAGCCAAAAATAATTTATCCAACAACTGTCGACAAAAATTATCCTTACTTAGATAAATCTTTTAAAGGCAAACTTTTAAATTTTGCAGTTTATTCGGCGATTTTTACGCTTGTTTTTATAGTTCACAGAATTCGTTATGGTTTAAAAATCGAAGGTAAAAAAAATTTACGTAACGCAAAAAAATACTTTAAGAATGGAGCGATGACAATTTGCAATCACGTTTACAGATGGGATTTTTTGGCAGTTGTTCAAGCTGTTAGAAAAAAGCTTTGGTTTATTTCCAGAACTGAAAATGTTATGACATCAGATAGAAATTTGATAAAAGGAGCGGGCGGAATTCCTCTTCCACAAGGAATTTCTGGAATAAGACAATTTAACGAAGCATTTGATGAACTTCATTCGAAAAAGCAATGGCTTCATGTTTTTCCAGAAAGTTGCAGATGGGAATTTTACGAACCAATTAGACCTTTTAAAATTGGTGCTTTTAAAATGGCTTACAAATATCAAATTCCAATAATCCCTTGCGTTTTATCTTACAGAAAACCAACTGGAATTTACAAAATCTTCAAATTAAATCATCCTTTAGTTACAATTCACATTGGAAAAGTAATTTTGCCAATTTCAGAAAACGGCGAATCTAAAAACGAAACTTGCAGAAAAATGCGAAAAAATGCTCACGCTCAAATGGTAGAAATGGCTGGAATTCTACAAAATTGTTGGGATTGCGAAGGCGATTAAAATCTGACTAAATATAAAAAATTAAAAATTTTATGCGAGGTAAAAAAATGAATTTATCAAAAAAAATATTTTTATCTTTTATTCTACTCTGCACTTCTTGTTTTATTTTTGCCCAAACTTTAAATTTAAGTTCTGTTTGTGCTTCACTATCAAAAAATGCTGTAACAAAAGGAAATTTTACTCAATCAAAAATGGTGAATGTTTCAAAATCTGCAAGAGAATTTAAATCAACAGGAAATTTTTTATTTTGCTCAAAAGGAATTATTTGGAACACAGAAAAACCTTTCCCTTCAAGAATAATTATATCTGACTCAAAAATCACTCAAACAAATTCTAGTGGCGAAACAACTGTAATTTCTAGCGGAAATAACCAAACGTTAGGTTTAATATCATCAACATTAACAGGAATTTTTTCTGGCGACATTTCATCACTTGAAAATATTTTTAATATTGAATTTTCTGCAAACGGTGCAAATAACGCTTGGCAAATCAATTTATTGCCGAAAGATGAAAACTTTTCAAAAATCATAGAATCAATTTTTATAAGTGGCAATTTTAAGCAAAACTCCGCTCAACTTGAAAATATCGTTTTAACTGAAAAAAATAATAACACAATAAAATATATTTTAGAAAATCAAACAATCGCAAAGGAACTAACTGGAGATGAAGAAAAATTCTTTGAGTCAAACAATTAACACAAAACTTACTAACGTTCATTTTTTATTATTTTGGATTATATTTCATTTAGGATTTTTAATTTTTTTCGGAATAGTTTATTTTTCGCACAAAGATAATATTTTTATTGACGCAGATCTTTTTAATATGTTTCCAAAATCTTTTAACGAAGAATCTGTGCGAATTGCTGATGAAAAACTGACTGAAATTACAGGACAAAATGTTTTTATTATTGTTGCAAATCCTGATTTTCAAAATGCTAAAAAAACTGCAGAAAATGTTTACGAAAAACTCAAAGATAGTAAAAATTTCAACACAATAAGTCTTTATCAAGAATTTGGAAATTTTGATGAAATTTTAACTTCGCTAAAAAAATATAAATACAATCTTCTCGATGATGATTCAATCAACTTAATAAATTCTTCGCC
>CAZLXK010000391.1:0-1919 GCA_964563305.1 uncultured Treponema sp. | reverse complement strand
AAGATCATCAAGATACAAATAATAAGTTCCACGAGCTTCCATTGGATTACAATCAACTCTAAAACCTACAACACGAAGTCCTGGTCTATCGCCATGATAAACACTTTGCTGAACAATTCCGTGTTCTCCGTCAAGTGAAGGAGGAATTGCAACAGTAATTTTTTTCCATCCAGAGAATTCCAAAGAACCCATCCAAATTTCAAAATTATTTCCATTGTAATCTTGAACTAAAATCCACAACTGATGGCCCATATTACGACCACAAGCCCACACTGAAACAGTTTTTGTTATTCCTTCAATAGGAATTGGACGAGCGGCAGTAATGTAAAACGAATTTACGCCTCTTCTAAAGAATTCTGTCTTAACGCCAAGAACTTTTGTATCTTCTTGTTCTTGATTGTCAGCATCATCTAAAGGTTCTTTAGCAAGTGGACTTCCATCAAAAAGTCTTCCAGAAATTACTCCATAATCAGGAGAAATATGAACATTCCAAAAACCTTCTCTTTCAAAACGGTCAACACTTACTTCTCTAAGAGCCTGGCGAGCACTATCATTACCAATTTCAGAAGCATCTGGATCAGTAAGACTTGTGTTTCCAGTAGAATCACTAGATTGAGCAAAAACATAAACTGAAGAAATAAGAGCCAACGCTAAAATTGCAAAACCAATCTTTTTCATCATCGAACCGCCTTTTTTTTATTTAGCATCATCTACAGTTTGAACATTTGATGAATCATTAGAATCACCAAAATCAGCATCTTTTAAATCATAACCATCATAAACATTTGCCAAAGTATTAGTTGTGTATTTAAGTTGATCAAAGTAAATAACATAATCATCAACTGCTTCGTTTGAATCTGAACGAATTCTAAATCCAACAAAAGACAAATCTTTACGACCAGAGCGAAGTCTTGAATGTTGTCTAATATAACCAGGAACATTTAGCACAACATTTCTCCAACCTTGGAAATCAAGTTTTCCTGCGTTAAGAACGTGAACTCTTCCATCAGCATCGCGAATAAGAACTTCAAGATTGTAACTATAATTAGCTCCCCAAACCCAAAAATCAATTTGAGTTACTGTTCCAACAAAAGGAATTTCATAAAGACCATCACCTTGTGAAGGATAAACTTCAAACCAGTTGTCGCCTTTTCTATCAAAAGCAACCTTTACGCCTAAAACCATTGCGGTTGGATCGCCATCTTTGCGATAAGGACGTAAAGAATTAGGAATTCCTTCAAATTTTTTAACGATTGGATATCCATCAGCAACAAAACGACTTGCTTGTACATTCCAATCCCAATCTGCGTCAGTATCGAAATTATCGATAACTATTGTTTCCACTGCTCTTGCGCTAGGTTGAGCAAATACTGGAATACACAAAGCAAACGCAAGAACTAGGCTACCAAAAATTACGGCCTTTTTCATTCAAATCTCCTTGAATATGATAAACATTGTTAATCAATCAAAACTTTTAAGAAAGAATTTTAATCAATTTACAAAATTCCTTATTTATCTATCGGAATGAATTGTTAATATCTTTAAATTTTTTTTATCTATTAACAAATTGATTATATTTTGCAGAGCATTATTTGTCAAATCATTTAAGATTTCATTTAAGGCATCTTTCGCTAACAAAACAATTTGTTCACACTTTAATTTGACTTGAATTTAAATATTAAATATTTTATCTTTTTAATTGATATCTATATCTGAAATTTATAGATTCAGGAGTAATTATGTTTAGCTACAAAGAAATTGGTCTCGTAAACACAAAAAAAATGTTTGAAGCTGCAATGAAAGGACATTTTGCAATTCCTGCTTACAACTTCAATAACATGGAACAAATGCAAGCAATTATTCAAGCTTGTGTTGAAACAAAATCACCTGGAATTTTGCAGGTGTCAAAAGGAGCACGG
>CAZLXK010000390.1:0-1932 GCA_964563305.1 uncultured Treponema sp. | reverse complement strand
TGGAACACCGCCAACGGCGTTCTCTGCAAAATTTCGATTTTAAATGATTGCTGGAGCAAGTTTGACAAAGACAGTTTTTTGAAGTGACAACTGACAATTTTGCAGAGAATGAAGCGAAAGCGGAAGTGTGCAAAGCGGGAAATGTTTGGGGCGGGCGGTTAGCATAGAAAACTTCTAAAACTGCAAAAAGCGACTGTTTGTTTTTCAACTGCCAGCAGATTGTTGTGGTTTCGAGGCTACTCAATCACAGATGATAATGTTGTCAATCAGAAAAATATGCTCCAATGGTTCAGCAAGCTCACCAACTAGAAATAAAAAAAATTAGTCTTTTAAGATTTTCTTATAAGTAATGACAAAATAGATAATTTCTGCCACAGCGGTAATCGTCCAACTAAACGGATAAAGCAAAAATAGCGACTCGATTGTTCTAAAATGTGCAAAAATTGTATAAATCCAAGCAATTCTAAAAACGCAAGAACCTAAAATTACTAAAAGTGACGGAATTGCAGTTTTTCCCATTCCTCTGTTTGCCGCAAGAGTTCCGTCCATAAAAGCCGAAATTCCAAAACTAAAAGTCATAATTTTAAACTTTTGCATTGCAAAATCTACAACAACCGGATCTTTTGTGAAAAGCGACAAAAACTCTCTTCCAAAAATGTAAAGAGATATTCCGCAACCAAATCCTACAATCGTTGCATAAAAAACGCTTATAAAATACGACTTTAAGATTCTGTCTTTTTTCTTTGCGCCATAATTTTGTCCAATAAAAGTTGCTCCGGCTGTGTAAAACGCTGCCATAATATTGTAAACTAAATTGTCGCCGTTCATAGTTGCCGCATTTCCTGCAACCATTTTTGCATCAAAAGAATTAACGCAAACTTGAATAAAGAGATTTGCCAAAGCAAACACGCAGTTTTGAAGTCCGCTCGGAACGCCGATTTTTAAGATTTCAATTGCTTTTTGAGAATTTATTTTTAACTTTTTAAAACTGAACTTAAAATCGCCAATTCCTTTAAAAATCGCAATCAGCGTAAGAATGCAAGAAACAAACTGTGAAACTGTTGTGGCAATTGCAACTCCTGCAACGCCCATCTTAAACGCAATCACCAAAACCAAATCTAAAATTACGTTTATAATTCCAGCGATTGCTAAGAAAATCAGCGGCAAACTTGTGTTTCCGTGAGCACTTAAAATCGCATTGCCAAAGTTATAAAGAGATGCTGCCGGCATTGCAATCATATAAATGCGAAAATAAATTAACGCTCCGTCAAAAAGTTCGTCCTTAGTTTTTATTAAATGCAAAAGTTGTGGAGCAAAAATAAAACCTAAAATCAAAATCCCCAAGCCAAACAAAAAACTAATAATTGCTGAAGTGTGAATGTTTTCGCTTAAATCTTTCGCGTTTTTTCGACCAATATAAAATGCAGCCAAAACGTTAATTCCGCCGCCAAGTCCCGTAAGCAAACCTGTACACAAAAAAACTAACTGAGTTGTTGAGCCAACCGAACCTAAAGCAATCGCACCCACAAATCGTCCAACAACCGCAGAATCAGTCATATTAAAAAGAATTTGTAATAGATTTGTAAAAATTAGCGGAATGCTAAAAAGCAAAATGCCTTTGAACAGCGAACCTTGAGTAAGATCTTTTTTACTTTTCATTTTACTTTCCATAGATTTTAAGTAGTATCAAATTAGAAAATAAAAATCAAATCTTATTTTTTTTATTTTGGAGCATATTTTTTTTATTTTAGTTACAAAACTGTCATTCTGAACTCGATCCAGAATCTATTAAAATATAACAAAAAACTTAGCAAATAAAGCGCTACTTTTCTTAATCTTTCTATGCTAAGATTTCTCCCCAAACAAAACCGCCCTTACGCACTTCGCTATTCGCTCATCTCGGGCAAAAAAGCGACAGTTACGCCGTAAAAA
>CAZLXK010000389.1:0-1944 GCA_964563305.1 uncultured Treponema sp. | reverse complement strand
TAGCAAACTTTCAAATTTATTAGTTTCGCTTTGAGTTTTTGTTTGTTGCATAATTGCAGAAGAATTTCCTAAAGTTCCTGTAATTCCTAAACCACTAATTCCGTTTACTGCCATTTTTTTTCCTCAATCAATCAAAATCAATCAAAATCCGCAAGTTAAATTTTATCGCTTAAGATTTGTTGCTGTTTGAAGCATTGCGTCGCTTGTTTGTATTGCTTTTGAATTAAATTCGTACGCTCTTTGTGCAACAATCATTTGGACCATTTCGTTTACAACAGAAACATTACTCATTTCAAGAAATTTGTGCTTTGTAATTCCCATTCCGTCAACTCCAGGCCGATTTGCAATCGCTTCTCCGCTAGCATTTGTAACTTTATACAAATTGTCGCCAGTGTTTTCTAAACCAACTGCATTTGGAAAACGATATAATTCTAACTGCCCAACTTCAATTGGTTCTTGCTGACCATTTACTTTTACGTTCACGCGTCCTGTATCAGAGATGCTCAAAGTTTCTAGTTGAAATCCTTCTGGCATAATAATTTCTGGAATAACGCGAAGTCCGTTTGCAGTTACAAGTTGACCATTTGAATCAACCTTAAATGAACCGTCGCGCGTGTAAGCCCAACTTCCGTCATATTGCTGAACTCTAAAAAATCCGTCGCCAACAATCGCAATATCTGTGTCAACGCCAGTCGATTGCAAAGAACCTTGACTCATTATTCGCTGAGTTGCACCAAGCTTTACGCCACTTCCCATTTGAAGTCCAACTGGCGTAACTGTGTCTTCTGTGGCAGGAGTTCCACTTAATTTTACAGTTTGATACATAAGATCTTCAAATTCGGCTCTGTGTTGCTTAAAACCTGTCGTGTTTACGTTTGAAAGATTGTTAGAAATTGTATCAATATTTGCTTGCTGACCGTTCATTCCAGTTGCTGCATTCCATAAACTTCTTACCATATTTTTATCTCCTGAAAATAAATTTTTAGTTTAATTTCAATTTTGCACGTAAAGTTTCCGTCAAAAAATTTTAATCTTCAAAACTTTACAAATCTAAGATTTTAGATTATCGATTTAAGCCCGATAATGACACAATAAATATTTTTGAAATAGGCTCTAAATTTTATCTATTCACGTTTACAACTCTTGACCACAAAGTGTCCATCATAGAATCTTCAGTTTGAACAGATTTTTGATTTGCTTCGTAAGCACGATTTATTTCAATCATTTGAACCATTTCGTTTACAACGTTTACATTACTTGTTTCTGTGTAAGATTGAAGAACTTTTGGGCGCTCATTTCCTTCAGCGATATAAGCCTCGCCAGCAATATCGTTTGTATTCCAAAGAGACGAACCCATTTTTTTTAAATATCTTTCATTTTCAAAACGAACAATTTTAATTCTATCCACAAGACTATTGTCTTCTTTTGAATAAATCATTCCGTCTTGATTTACAAAAAATTTATCATCATCAACATGAAGCACGCCATTTTCGCCAAGAACTGGATAACCTTCTTTTGTAAGCAAAATTCCTTCTTTGCCTAAAATAAAGTTTCCGTTTCGAGTATAACGTTCGCCCATTGGAGTAAGAACTGCAAAAAATCCTTCACCACTTAAAGCCAAATCAGTATTTGTGTCAGTAGATTTAAATGAACCTTGCTCAAAACTTGTATAAAGTTCGTTTGTTTCAACGCCTAAACCAATTTTTCCGATTATTGGAGAAACATCATAACTTCCTTCTGAACTTGTATAAACGCCATCTGCTTGAGTTCTTCGCAATAAAAGTTCACTAAAAGATTTACTAACCGGAATATCTTTTTTGTAAGCAGTCGTATCAACATTTGCAAGATTATTTGAAATTGCATCAAGCCGATTTTGCTGAGCATTCATTCCACTCGCACCAATATACCAACCTCTAATCATAACGTAACCTCAAATTTATTATC
>CAZLXK010000388.1:0-1946 GCA_964563305.1 uncultured Treponema sp. | reverse complement strand
GAAGAGGTATTTTGCTTCTTCCCTTTATTTTTGCCAATTAAAATTATACACTAACTTGAAAAAGAACAGCCACAATAATTTTGCCTATATAAATTATGCTCTTTTGACAATTCTATAGAACGTTTGTAACCTTCTCTTTTTTTGAAATCAGAAGGAAGAAATTTAACACCATATTTTTTCGCCTTTGCTTCTCCTATTTCATTTAGTAAAGTAGCATTCTTCAAAGGACTTATAGTAAGACTTGTTGTGAAATAATCAAATCCATTTTCTAATGCTATCTTCGCCGTCTTTTCTAAGCGTAATGAAAAACAACTCACGCACCTAGCGCCACCTTCCTTTTCATTTTCCAAACCTTTAGCTGCATCATAAAAGCTATCTACATCATACTCAGCATCAATAAAAGAAACAGGATTTACAAAATTCATTTCACTAATCAATCTAAGCTCTTCCTGCTTTCTCAGTTCATATTCCTTTTCATCATCGATATTTGGATTGTAAAACAAAACTGTTATATAAAAATACTTGCTTAAATATTCTAAGCAATACGAACTACAAGGTGCACAGCATGCGTGCAATAATAGCGATGGTGTTTTATTTTCAATTTCAAGCTGCTTAATGAGTAAGTCTAGTTCCTTTTGATAATTCTTTTTTTGCATAATATTACTCCGTTTTCACTAAAACTTTAAAGTTCTCAGATATTTTTTCTGCTCATCTGAAATTCTATAACTCTCTAAAGCTTTCTGAATTGCTTTATTATGAGTCCACTTGTTAAGACTTTTATTTTCTAAGAACGGTAGAATCAGCTCATAATGTTTTGCTAATGCCGTTGCAAAGTACCAGGCAATCATCATTCTTACATAGTATTCTTCTGAATCAATTTTTAAAATCATCTCAGGATATTTCAAATCAAATTCCTCGTTCAGAAAATGTTGCATCAACATTCCCACTGAAAATCGCAAAGTATATGTTTCTTCTGACACGATCCAAATTTTAATCTGTTCTAAAAGCTTTTCTTTATTTCTTTTAAAAACCTTTGGTGACATCTGATCGCAAGTAGCCCAATTATCTACAAAAGGAAGAAATCTATTTAATTCGGCAATACAAAAATCAAATTCCTTGATTTCAGATATTAAAAAAGCATGAAGCTGATTTTCATCAAAGTATTTATGTGGTAAATCATTAAGAAATTCTGAAAAATTATTTTCCCTGTAAAGCTCTTTTGCAAAATTTCGCAAAACAGGGGTTCTGACTCCTATTACAGTTTGAGAATTCAAATTTGGAATAAGTTTTGCTTGAAAATCACGATATTTTACATCTTGCTTTTTAAAAAGTTCCTTTTGAATTTCATTCACATTCATTATTTCTTCTCCGTTTAATAATTATCGAAAATAACAAACACTATCATGGTAACAAATTTATTAACGCAATACAACACAATAATAAAAAAAAGCCTGTAAACACAGACTTTAAAAAAGCTAAAGATGGGACTCGGACCCCCTTTAAAGGGGTTCTGAACTTCCTTGAGTTTAAAAGCTTTTTTCGAAAACCCTTGTAAAATAAAGTTTTTTTTGATTTTTCATATTACTATAATGTTGGTAAAATAATAAATTTATTAATCCTATGCAACACGAAATGCAACACGAAATGTAACAAATGGATTCTTGAATTTATAGCTATATTTAGCCATGAAATACCGACCTCCATTCGTTAGATTATTGGTCTAACTTTTGGTGGTCGGTACACATTTCCGCAAGATACTATGATTTTCTCTTTTTATCGAATTTTCCGTACAAGCTGGACTTCATACCCTAAAGCATTCACAATACTTGAAAATAATTTCATAGATGGGCTGTGAGTTTTCTTTTCAAAACGCGATATTGATTGCTGAGTGTTTCCTGTTATTTCTGCAAGTTCAGCCTGTGATATATTTTCTCTTTTCCTAATTT
>CAZLXK010000387.1:0-1946 GCA_964563305.1 uncultured Treponema sp. | reverse complement strand
CAATCGCTTACGAGCCAATCTGGGCGATTGGAACCGGAAAAACCGCGACTCCGGAAGAAGCTGAGCAAGTCCAGGCGCGCGTCCGGAGCGTAATTGCGTCAACTTACGGCAAAAAAGCGGCGGACGAAATCAAAATCCTTTACGGTGGCTCGATGAACGCGAAAAACGCCGACGCTCTTCTTTCTCAGCCGGACATCGACGGCGGATTGATTGGCGGCGCGTCGCTCAAAGCCGAGACTTTCATTCCAATCTGCAAAAGCGCAGTTGAAAAGTCAAAATAATGATTTGATATTATAAATGGAGAGAGTTTTTTATGAAAAAAGTAATTTTATTCCCGCTAATGCTGTTTTTTACTTTTGCAGGATGCAATGCAAAAGATAGCCAGCTGAATCAGAAAATTGACGAGCAAAGCAAGCAAATATACGAGCAAACCTTTCAAATATACGAGCTGACAGAGGAAAATTCCGCATTGAAAAAAGAAAATGCGGAATATAAGGAGAGAATTTCCGAGCTGGAAGCTAAGCTCAAGCAAAGCCAAAAGCAGCTCTCCAATTTGAAAATGCCAAAATTTGATTTTTCTGACGGCTCAATTTACGAAACACACAAAATTGACTACGACTTGAAATTTGGATACAACGGATACGACACGAAGATTCTTGAAAATCCTGGCGACAATGAAAATGTTATCTACACAATTCAAAAAAATGATGAAATCATGGTGAGCCAGTTTGTAACGTTGAAAGAAAACGGTGAGACTTTTCTTGAAGTAGGGCTTCTGCCGGATTTGGATGTTGTGGGATTTATCAAAATTTCAAGAAATCCATATGAAAATGGAGATTTTGAGTATAAAGAAACGATTAAAGTTGATGGAAAAGATGTCAAGATTTTGAATTTCGATTATACCTATGAGCTAAGAAGCGGAACTGAAATAAGGGAACTGCCTTCTATCTCGTCTACTGCTGTCTATAAGATAAAATCTGGAAAACATGAGCAAAACTATTATAAGGCAGATGCGATTACTTCTGATTACAATTGGGTAAGAGTGACTGCGGATGGAAACACCGGCTGGGTCAATTCAAGCTGCCTTGATGTTGAGCGCGGCGGACCGGTAATTTATACTCCAGAAACTGTAATCTGGTGGGATTTAGTCGGCGGAAACGAGGCGTGATAGGATTCTTGCATTTGTAAGAATGGAAATTGGCTTTTTGGGAAAGAAAATGATTGAGATGATATTCTAATAATTCGACCTATAGAAACCGTGAGCGTACTATATTTGCCGGAGCGTACAGATATATCTTCTTTGTGTTCTTATGTTTGTTCTGATTTTTTGGGAATATTGCCGAAAAAACGTATTTTTAATCAGGTGCTTTCAGTTAATTCTAGTGTAGATATTATTGAAATATTAAATTGTAATGAAATACTAATCTTCTCAGAAAATGCCTATTTGCTGTATAGAAGAATGTAATGATTTTAAGATGACGAGCTTAAATAAGATAAAAATATTTTTCTGTTTTCTTTTCATTATTTTGATTAAACCGACATATTTTTTCCCTTTGGAAAAGTCCAAGATTTGCCAGAAGAATGGAAAAGAGTCATTTCAATTGGCATAGACGACCCGGAGAACGTTCCGCAGGGGACAATTGTCGAGCTTCTGCCGCTTTATTAGAGGTCGTGCTTGTACGAAGTCTGGCGTTAGCATCCACGTCATTCTTTCAATAAAAATGCACAAAAGATTATGCCGGATAAGCCGGCGGCTCGAGAAAACTCAAACCGCCGCTTTTCTTATTATTCTTCCGTCTTTTCACCTTCCGCTTGCGCGGCTTGAGCTTGAGCCTCTCGTTTTGCAATCTTCCTTTGGTTCAAAACCGCCGCGATAATCGAAGCGACTGCGAGCGCAAAGAAAATCACGCAAATCGGGCGGGTAAAAATCTTAAAGAAGTTTCCGT
>CAZLXK010000386.1:0-1954 GCA_964563305.1 uncultured Treponema sp. | reverse complement strand
CTGGCAAAGACTTTGTTAAAGCATTAGACAACTTAATTGCGTCAGTTGGTCAGGCTGATGTGAAGATGAGCGACGACGGAATCACGCGCGAGGAACTCAAAACGTATCCAGCGAAAGTTCATCACGTTCTTGGCGGCGACATCACAGCGGATCCGCTTCCATTGAGCGACGCTGATTATCTTGCGATTTACGAAGCGGCGTGGAAGTAAATCAGTGATTAGCAATCAGGGCTTAGTTATTAGAAATTTGGGCGTTGCGCTACGCGCCGGGCTTTCCGCGCTAGCCGCGCTCCATTCTAAAACGGCAAAGATCACCGTCATTTCGAGCCGAAGCAATTTCATTAATTGGCTACCAGCAGTTCTGAGATTGTTTCTTCATTCCATTCCTCGCAATAACGTGCAAAATTGTCGTTTTAAAACGGTTTTGCCGCCACTCCAATCCTTAACGCATCTAATCAGAAAAAATCAAAAGAAAGTAAAGAAAGAGAATTTGATTTGCCCAAAATACTTAAAAGAACTGAAACTCCGCGAAGTCGAACCACAGCAAAGTGTCCATTTTCATTCCCAAATCAATTTTTTGATGCTCGACTTTATAATCGGTGAAAGAATTGTCTAATAAATGCCTTTGTATTTCATAAAAATTTCTCATTTTTTTATAGCACCGTTAACTTCGCATATCTATATATAACATAAAGTTTTTTTACTGATAATTGTGGTAAAAAGATAAAACTTATCTCAATGCTTACATTTTACCGCGAAATTATTTAAAATCTGATTATGAAACTTGCTCTTTTTCAAATGCAGAACGCAGGAAGCGTGGAGAAAAATCTTGAGAAAAGTCTTAAAGCAATTGAAGAAGCGGTGGCAAACAAGGCCGACTTGATTTTGTTTCCGGAAGTTCAGCTTACGGAATTTTTTCCACAGTTTCAGAAAGACGGACACAAAAACGAATCTGAAAAATATCTTGTAACGCTGGATTCACAAATTGTAAAAGCATTTTGCAACGCGGCACGGAAAAATCACATTTTTGTTGTTCCGAACATTTACTTAAAAGAAAACGGAAAAACTTTTGACGCGAGTATTTTAATCGACAGAAACGGCGAGATTTTAGGAACGCAGAAAATGGTTCACATTGCACAAGCACGTCAGTTTTACGAGCAGGATTATTATGAACCTTCCGACGACGGATTTAAGGTTTTTAAAACTGAACTTGGCAAAATAGGAATTGTCGTCTGCTTCGACCGCCATTATCCTGAAAGCATCAGAACGGAAAGTTTGCGTGGTGCGGACTTGATTTTGATTCCGACAGTAAACACAAAAGCTGAGCCGCTTGAAATGTTCCAGTGGGAAATCCGCGTGCAAGCGTTTCAGAACAGCGTCGCAATCGCAATGTGCAACCGAGTTGGGCAAGAAGGCGAAATGATTTTTGCGGGCGAGTCGATTGTTTGTGACGCAAACGGAAATATTTTAAAACTTGCAGACGACAAGGAGCAAATTCTTTTCGCAGAAGTCGATTTGTCAGAATCAGAAAAAGTAAGAAGTTCAAAACCTTACACGAACTTGCGGCGAAAAGAATTTTATGAATGATTAGAAAAACGCTCAAATTTTTTCTTATTATTCAAAATTAAAGAAGTCTTGAAAATTTTGACTTTTGATTTTTTTATTTAAAAAGTGTCATGTAAATACTTACATGTAAATAGTTAATAGATGACGGTAAGTTGAATTGATTTTTTGCTTTTTATCCTGCACCGAACAGAAAAGAAATTTTTTAGCACTTTACAAAATTCTGTCGCTTATCTTTCATTTCTTAAAAAATTGCATATTGAAAAGTGAAATTTATGCTTTATTATTTGGATGTAGGCTGAATGAGCGTTAGGGATAGTAAGGGCGCGAAGCGTTCCGAAGCGAAGCGTAGGAATGAAGCGATAGCGGAACCCTGAATAGCCCGACCCGAA
>CAZLXK010000385.1:0-1980 GCA_964563305.1 uncultured Treponema sp. | reverse complement strand
GTGCAATTTCTATGAGCGTTCTTGATGAACTTATCGAAAAAAAATCATTTGTAATTGTTACAACACATTTGGGAATTTTAAAAAATTACGGTTACACAAATCCGTTTTGCATAAATGCGAGTGTTGAATTTAATTCTGACACTTTAAGTCCAACTTATAAACTTTTGATGGGAATTCCTGGCGAAAGTCACGCGATTGATATTGCATTAAATTCTGGAATTCCAAAAGAAATAATTCAAAACGCAAAAAATTATATTGCGACTGAAAAAACTGACATTAGCAAATTGATAAAAGGTTTAAATCAAAAATTTTCTGAACTTGAAGAACTTAAACTTAAAGAAAAAAATCAAGAAGAAATCTTGCAGAAAAAAATTTTAAAACTTGAACAAAAAGAAATCAATTTGTCGCAAAAAGAACTTGAATTAAAAGAAATCGAAAACAAACAATCTTTTGAATTTTTGATTAAAACTCGAAGTGAACTTGAAAATCTTGTGCGAAAACTTCGTGAAGGCGAAATTACTCGCGAAAAAACTTTGGCTGTAAAAAATTTTATTCAAGAATTTCAAAATAACGTAAATTCTCAAAGTCAAGAAATTGAAAAATCAAAAGAAAATTTAGAAAATCAAAAAAATCAATTTTTAACTGACCAAGAGAAATTTAGCGAAAACGGAATTAGGATTTTAAAATCAAAAGAATACAAAGGAAAATCATCTAAAAAAACAAAATCTCGACTTTCAAATTCACAAGCGATTAAAAATGCTCAAGTTTCTGTAATTCAGCAAGAAGTGTCAAAAAATCAAAACTTAAAAAATAAAGCTTCAAAAGTTCAAAAATTAGTTTTCAAACCCGGAATGGAAGTTTATGCATTTTCTTCGCGAAAAGAAGGAATTTTGCTGAATCTTGTAAAAAATGAAATTTGGTCAGTTCAATTTGGTTCAATAAAAATGAATGTTCCGCAAAGTCAGTTGATTTTAAAAGAGATAAAAGTGTCTGTTCAAAATCAAAAAGCGGATTATGTTCTTGAAGATTCAAATAATTTTTCTTCTGATGAAAAACCAAAATTTGAACTTAGACTTTTAGGAATGAGAAGCGAAGAAGCAATAAAATCTTTACAAAAACAACTTGATTTGTGTGCAATTCATAACTTTAAGAATTTTTCGGTTATTCACGGAAAAGGAAATGGAGTTTTGCAACAAGCGGTTCAAGATTATCTTTCAAATTATCCTGGCGTAAAAAATTTTCATTTTGCTGTGGCGGAAGATGGCGGAAGTGGCAAAACTTACGTGGAATTATTTTAAGAAAGAATAAGCAAAGAAGCAATTTCATTTTCACACAGACCCTACCTTACGCCACACGGTGCACGGTAATTGGTATTAAGTCGTTCGCAACTCTGTTGCTCACTCCCACCGTGCAAATGTGTCGTAAGGTGGAACCTACGCTACATTCCATTGCTTCTTTACTTATAATTACACTAACAGTTCAAAACAAAAACATTGAATTTTTTTGCATAAATATACATAATAAATGTATAAAAATCTAAAATCCAAATTTTTAGAAAATGCCCAACATTAAGGTGAAAATTTTGAAAGAAAGAATATCGAGACTTAAAGCAATTAGAAAAATCATCAAAAATAATAGAATTGAAAGTCAAGAAGAACTTTTAACGCTTCTCGAAAAAGACGGATTTGATGTTACGCAAGCGACGCTTTCTCGCGACTTAAAATTGCTTCGTGTGGGAAAAATTAGCGACGGAAATTCAAGTTATGTTTATTCGCTTCCAGACGATGACGAGCGGCAAGAAACAGAAGAAATTTATGTTCAAGATTTTTTACGCGGTTATGTGAGCATTGATTTTAGCGGAAATATTGTTGTAATAAAAACTTTTGGCGGGCACGCGGATTCAGTTTCAAATGCTTTAGACGCAATGAATTTTGATGAAATTTTAGGAACTGTCGCTGGAGAAAATTGTATTTTTGCTTG
>CAZLXK010000384.1:0-2002 GCA_964563305.1 uncultured Treponema sp. | reverse complement strand
ATATTATCTCTTTGTTCTATTTTTCTGAGTGGTGGAACTTCGAAGGGTTTGTATTCTGATTTAAATCCCTCCAGAACATTTCCAAATCTTTCCATCAGAGGTTGTAAAACCTCATATTTTTTTTATATCTTCAATATTTATTTCAAATTTCATAGTTTTTTCTCCTTTTTGCTGTTTGTTTGCCTGTTGTAGGGGATTAACCCCTTTTGTGAAAAAAGTGTTCGGATGGGCTATGCATCTTGCCATCCGCCTCCGTTTAAATCAATCTGAGAGGGTGTTTGGTCTCATGCGTGCCCTTGCAAACCTATTTCTGTAAATTTGTCCTGTTTTGCTCCATGAAGTGAACCCCGTAGGGGCACTCGAGAAAAAAGGACTTAGGAAGAAATTTTATGTTTTTGCATTAATAAATGGCAGTTTTTATTGAATATCAAATAAAAAACTGGCATAATATAGTTGTGTATGTAGCATTTTTTAACTTTTTCAAATATTTTTGTAAAAAAGTCTTGACAAGGTCGACCGCAATATGCTAACATACTATTGAACACAGAGGGGTTCCTTTACTCACCTATCCAAGAGTAGGAGGAGCTAGATTAGCGTGCATCACAAATGCGCGCTTTTCTTTTTATGCCAATTTTCTCATAAAACTTCTATATACCCCTTCTTGGTCCACGTAATATGCAGTTTTTATAATATAAAATGGCTGAGATTTGCTGGTTATTTTCTGCAAAATAACAACATACCTGACATTTGCACAAAAAATGTATGTTAAATTTT
Source organism: uncultured Treponema sp. (assembly GCA_964563305.1). Lineage (GTDB taxonomy): Bacteria > Spirochaetota > Spirochaetia > Treponematales > Treponemataceae > Treponema_D. The sequence continues at coordinate 1,228 of CAZLXK010000384.1, read as the reverse complement.
CACCTTTTTCAGTTAAACATTTAGAATAAAACTTTTGACAACTATCACAAGGTGCAGGTGGTGAATTAAAATAATCAATTATTCCCTTCACCCAATGACAAGTTTTCAATCTTTGAGCATCCAGTTCTCTATGCCGTTTATCGTTACCAACTTGTGATGACACGATATGAGCAAAAGCGGTTTTTTTATAAATTTCTTTGTTCAAATATTCTCCATAATCCACATTATCATTTTCATGAGCAACACTAATAGGTAACCCGTGGAAATATGTTGTATTTTCCACAAATGCTTTTCTAAATTTATCATTTTGCTCATCTATATACTTAATACAATCGTTTAAATCTACATAGATTGCATTAGTTAAATATTTACACTTCCTCACCATTCACCCCCCGGTCTGAAATATAAAATATTAAACTTATGCTCACTTAACGGAGTAGATTTGTCAAGTGTCAATCCTGTCTCTGACTTAATAAAATCAATCAATTCAATTTTTGCCGACATTCCAGACAAATTTCTTGCCTTATAAACCATCGCACCCAATAAGACATCCAAAACTTGCATAAGCGGAATTTCATGAGACTGAACATTCTGCAATTTATCAAACTTTATAGAATCAGAGTCATAATTGGTTCTAATCCTTTCCAAACATCTATGTAAAACTTTTATAGGGTGTTGTAGAGATTTCCCCCCACTTTTTAATTAAGTCGCAAATTTGGTTACTGGCTTAAAAAATATTCATGATTATATTAACATCTCAACTCAAAAACATCAACGGTTTACAGAAAAAAATGTGGTAAACCTAAAAAATTTCCTGTAAACTGTTGACTTTTTGTTTTTTTCTAGGTATAATTCATGGTGAAGTAAGGAGTATTTATGGAAATTAAAAGAGATTTATATCTAAACAAACTAATTCGACACAAGCATAATGGAATGATTAAAGTTATTACTGGCATTCGCAGATGTGGGAAGTCGTATTTATTATTTGAGTTGTTTTACAAGCATTTGCTTTCATGTGGAATTAAAGAGGACCATATAATCAGAATTGCTCTTGATGACAGAAAAAATAAACAATTTAGAAATCCGGATTTTTTATGTGATTATATCCATGAAATCGTAAAAGATGATAATATGTATTATATCCTTCTTGACGAGGTTCAATTTGTCGATGAGTTTGAAGATGTTTTGAATAGCTTTTTGCATATAAAAAATGTGGATACCTATGTAA
>CAZLXK010000383.1:0-2013 GCA_964563305.1 uncultured Treponema sp. | reverse complement strand
TGCATTTGCTAAATTTTGCGGATTTTTAAAAATCAAAAAACTTAGCAAAAAAAGGCAAATCTTAAAATTAATTTTCATTTTTTTTGTTTAGTTTTGCTCTTTTGTTAAAAATTGTGATTATCATTGCAAACAAAATCCATGCGGCAAGAAAAATTAATAATCCCCAAATAATTTTAAAGTTTACTATTAAAACTAAAGATAAAGAAATTAACACAATCAATTCAAAAATCGGCACAAAAACTTTTGCAAAGTTAAAAATTCCTTTTTTTACAATCGATTTTACGTAAGAAAAAATAATAAAACTTAAGGCTAAAATTAAAATTGCAAGTGAATAAGATTTTGGACTTAACTCGCACCATTTGCACAATGGAAACACAAAAATAAATGAGAAAACTACGCAAAGCACAAGTAAACATAAAATTTTTGCGAAATTTACAATGAAATTCTTAAAATTACTATCTTTTGTCATAAAAATTTTTCTAAGAATCTAAAAATGCCCTTCGGCAAGAACCTCGCCTTGAAAAACGGCTTCCGCACTCACTTCGTTCGTTTGTGCAGATTGTTTTTCAAGGCGGAACCTTGCCTACGTGCATTTTTAGATTTTTTATAAATATAATTTTAATAAAATAAAAGTACAAAAAAGCAGGCTCTTAGCAAGATGAATGCCAAAAACCTGCATTAAATCTGGAGCGTAAATAAATTTTTACAGTTTATTTTCTGATTATTCTTCAGAAATTGCTCCAACTGGACAAACTGAAGCACAAGAACCGCAACTAACACAATCATCTGCTGCAATTACGCGTTTTCCGTCTGCTTCGCTGATTGCTTCTGATGGACATTCGCCTTCACAAGCTCCACAATTAATACATTCATCTGAAATTTTGTAAGCCATATTTTTCTCCTTACTTTTTGCCACAAAAGTTATTTTTAAAATATCACAAGTTTTTATTTTCGACAATGTTTTTTTTGCTCTTAGGAATTAGGAGTTAGGAATTAGAAGCGAGGAATTAGAAGCGAGGAGAACTTTAGTTTCTTGTAGTAAAGTTGCCAAGTTTTTTCAAGAAACCGACATTTTGCTAACAAAACCGCAAAATCCCACAAGTTGCCACAGAAAAGTTAGACTGTTGAAATGAAAATTTAGAAGTTCAGCTCACAGAAGACTTAGCCCGCCGTGTAGCACCTTTAGTCTCGGGCAAAACAACGATTTTTTCTCATAAAGATTGTTGAATCAAGTTCGACAATGACAAGTTTTCTTGTAAAACAAACAGTAGTTTTGAGAGAGTCAACCAGCGTGCTAAACTTTGCCCGAGATGTAGCGAAAGCGGAAGTGCGCAAGGGCGGTTTTGTTTTAGATATACACTTAGCACAAAAAAGTTCATAAAACTGCAAAAAACTGTCTGTCTATTTTGTAACAGTCAGTAGATTGCTTAGGATAAAGTCTCGCAATGACGCAATAAGTGATGATTAGAAAAATTTGCTCCAAAATAAAATTGCTAACAGATTCTTTGCTAACGCTCAGAATGACACACTTTATAAAATTATAAGTGCGAAGTGAAAATTTCTATGTTATCATAAAATTATGGAAAAAATTGAAAATGTAAAATCTCAAAAATCAGAAAAATTTCAAAAAACTAAGACTAATCCGAATATTTTTACTTACGGACTTGGAACTGTTGGGCGCGATATGGTTTATACAATCGTAAGTATGTATCTTATGTTTTATCTTACTGACATTTTAAACTTAGATACAAATGTTCTTTGGTGGATTACAACTATAATTTTAGGTGCGAGAATTTTTGACGCTTTTAATGATCCGATTATGGGAATGATTGTTGACAATACGCATTCAAAATTTGGTCACTTTAAGCCTTGGATTTTATCGGGAGCGTTAATTTCTTCTGTGTTTACGGTTTTGCTTTTTACGGATTTTCATTTAACTGGCGTGCTTTACATTATTGTGTTTGGCGTAATTTATTTGTGCTGGGGAATGAGTTATACAATGCACGACATTTC
>CAZLXK010000382.1:0-2031 GCA_964563305.1 uncultured Treponema sp. | reverse complement strand
TCATCGGCTTTGGAACATCGCTCCGCACCGACTGAATCCGCGTTCCCATTCCGCCTGCCATTATTATTGTCTGCATAAAAAAATCCTAAATTTTTTTCATAAACTGCAAAAGTTCAATTTCATTAGAAGTTGCTTTTCTTTCTGAAAATTGGACGAAATTGTTTCGCTCGTAAAACTCAATTACTTTTTGCCTGTCTGAATCACATTCAAGAAAATAGACAACGCCTCCAATCAGACTTTGAATTTCAATGATAAAATAATGAATAATCGAAAGAAGATTCTCCCCTGGGAGCATTTTGTTGCGGTTTTGAAAATAGTTTTTTCCTAACTGCGCAACAAGGATTGCAGGAACTGTTATCATGTCCTCGCCGGTGTCTTCTGCGATGCGGACTAAACGTTTTAAGATTGATTTTGATATTTTCTCTTTTTCAACTTGAATCAGCTTTTTCGCCAAAGTGAAATATGCGACAAAAATATTCTTATGAAAAATCAGATAAGTCACAGCCTGCTTTCTTTCGGAAAAATCAAAAGCGTTGTTTTTTAGAAAATACTCGACTTCCTCGTTTTTTGGACAGGAATAATCATTGATAAGCCGCCTTGCGTCAGATTTTTCCTCGTCTGTAGAAATCTCATTCAATCTGATTACGAAAAATTCTTTCTCTCCGATTTTTAAAGAAATCACTTGGCAGTCCTTAAGAAAGAAATAATTGTGCTGCCGGAAGTTACCGTGACATTTGCCGGAGGAGTTTCCGAATTCTGCGGTTCTTTTTTAGAATCCAGAATGTCAGCGAGAATTTTTGCGGATTTGTCTGACTTAATAATAAGAGGTTTTTTAATGCTTGCTGTAGACATAAATTTTCCTCCTTAACACACTTTCTTTAAATATAACTCATTATTTGTAAAGTGTCAAAGTAAATTTTCACACCTTCCAGAAATGCTCCTCGACCTCAAGGCAGAGCGCATGGTAGACTGGAAGATGAAGCTCCTGGATTTTGAAAGTCTCGTTTTCAGGAACGCCAACCGCGCGTAAACAATGTCTTTCGAGCTTTCAAATATTTATCCACAATTAAATTGTTTTATCGGGTCGTTGTTCCAGATGTCGCAGTTTTCTGCCAGTTCAGGTTTTATCATATGATTCAATGTCACAAGATAAACAAAAATTCCGTTCCGTCTTGCAGTCTTTATTGCTGGAATAAAATCAGAGTCTCCAGTTACAAATATGACTTTTTCAGCAATATGGTTGAAACTTATCCATGCCAAATCAAGGCCAATTTTAATGTCAACCCCTTTTTGATGAAGTTCTGGCTCAAAATCCTCATCAGCAAGCGGAGTCTTGTTGTATGATTTTTTCTTCAGTTTCCATCCGCAAAAAGACAGCGAGCCTTCCCGAACCGCAAAGTTGTCAAGTTTTTTTAGAGCGGACAGCAAATCTTCACCATATTTGAACTGAGAAGTCTTTTCAAAAAGATACGCACGGTTGGAGATTGGCATTGAAGATTTTGCATTGCAAGGCTCGCAGTCATAAAAATAAAAGCGGTGCAATTTATCTTTTGGAATCGAAAAAGATTCTAAAAGCATGTCAGCAAATTTTTGGACATTTTCAGCAGAGATGTTCTTTTTATAGGCCGCATGAAATTTCTTCCGCAAGAATGCGCCGTCTATTAAAATTGCTGTGTCCATAACTGCTCTCCAGGCAAAAAAAATGACCTACTTAGAGGTACACTTTCGTGTTTTATATAAAACCTCATTTTCGGTCTCTTACTTTTTAATTTAAGCAATAAACCATTGTTTGTCAAGTAAAATTTCACACCTTCCAGAAATGCTCCTCGACCTCAAGACAGAGCGAATGGTAGACCGGAAGATGAAGCTCCTGGATTTTGAACGTCTCGTCTTCAGGAACGACAATCGCGATGTCGGCGAGAGATTTGAGCTTTCCGCCGGTTTTTCCTGTGAGCGCGATTGTCACAAGACCTTTTGCCTTTGCGACAACTGTCGGATAAATTATGTCCTTTGAATTCCCGGAAGTCGAGA
>CAZLXK010000381.1:0-2040 GCA_964563305.1 uncultured Treponema sp. | reverse complement strand
ATTCAACATTACAGATTCTGAAAACTTGTTCAGAATGACAGAAATTCTCAAAAAAAAAATAGAAAGTCGAAATTAGGGCTATATAGTCTAAAGATTATTTTAACGTTGCTCAATGACCGCTATGTTTTTAACAAAAAAACTGCCTAGTTTACTAAAAAACTAGACAGTTTAGTTTTAAAAATCAGCGATTTGCTATTTATTTTTTTAGAATGTAGCCAACAATCGAAACAATCCAACCCGCAATCAGCAAATAAAATCCAACAAAAGCACATTTTAAGAAACCTTTTGCGATTGCTTGATAAATGCTGCCTTGGTTAAATCCAATTACTAAAACAATTCCGCCCACAATGCTCACAATTAAAGCAACAAGTTTAAGAACGTCTTTTACTGAAATAAATGAAAATACAATTCCTAAAATTATGCCAATCAAAATCAGCAAAGCTCCAACTGTAACAAAACCAAAGTTGTCAAAATTGATAAAACTAAATCCATTCCAAGTTTTGCCAATAAGTTTGCCCTTAAACATAGGAACGCAAAATCCAATCAAACTTAAAACCATTCCAATCAAGTAAATTAAACTGATTTTAGAACTTTTAGAACTTTTTTTTGCCATAAAATTCACTCCTTTAATAATCTTTTAAAATCATTATAACGCAAAGTTTTAATTTCTCAAGATTTTTTGTGATTTGTGGAAGTTTGATTAAAAAAATCATTGTAAAAAAAAGAAACGTTTAAAAATTTTATTATGCGACACTTGAATTTTAATTCTTAAAAGTATATAAATAGAAATACATCAAGGGCGATGTATATTTCCTAATTTCAAATTTTGGGGAATTACATCGCCTTTTTTATTTGCATTTTAATTAACGGGGGTTTTACAATGCCAAACGTACCTGAAATTTTTGGAAGTATGGTTTTTAATCAGAAAGTTATGAAAGACAGATTGCCAAAAGAAACATTCAAGGCACTCAAAAAAACGCTTGATGATGGCGTTCCTTTACAACTTGATGTGGCAAATGTTGTTGCTCATGCAATGAAAGAATGGGCGATTGAAAATGGTGCTACGCATTACGCGCATTGGTTTCAGCCATTAACTGGAATTACTGCAGAAAAACACGATTCTTTTATAAATCCACAAGATGATGGTTCGGTAATTATGTCATTTAGTGGCAAAGAACTTGTAAAAGGTGAACCAGACGCATCTTCTTTTCCTTCTGGCGGACACAGAGCAACTTTTGAAGCTCGTGGTTACACAGTTTGGGATCCAACTTCTTATCCGTTTATTAAGGAACATACACTTTGTATTCCAACTGCGTTCTGTTCTTACACAGGCGAGGCTTTGGATAAAAAAACTCCGCTTCTTCGATCAATGGAAGCTTTGGACACTCAAGCAAAACGAATTCTTAAACTTTTTGGCAAAAATGTAAGTCACGTTGCTACAACTGTTGGTCCAGAACAAGAATATTTTTTGGTTGATCATGATTTGTGGGCTCAGCGAAAAGATTTGAGAATGACAGGTCGCACACTTTTTGGAGCAAAACCATCAAAAGGTCAAGAAATGGACGATCAATATTTTGCTGCATTAAATCCGCGAATCGTAAAATATATGGAAGATTTAAACGAAACTTTGTGGAAATATGGCGTTCTTTCAAAAACTGAACATAACGAAGTTGCTCCAGCTCAGCACGAAATGGCTCCAATTTTTAGCACAACAAACCTTGCGGTTGACCAAAATCAGTTGACAATGGAAGTTATGCGAAAAGTTGCAAAACGTCACGGACTTGAATGTTTACTTCACGAAAAGCCTTTTGCAGGATTAAACGGAAGCGGAAAACACAATAACTGGTCTATGGCAACAAACGAAGGCGAAAACTTGCTTGAACCAGGAAAAACTCCAGAATCAAATGCACAATTTTTGTTATTTTTAACAGCAATCTTAAAATCAGTTGACGAAAATCAAGATTTATTAAGAATTTCAGTTGCTTCTGCAGGAAACGATCACAGACGGGGAGCAAACGAAGCACTGCCAGCAATTATTTC
>CAZLXK010000380.1:0-2046 GCA_964563305.1 uncultured Treponema sp. | reverse complement strand
AAAAACCTTTAACAAGACTTTATATAAATTCAAATACTTCTGGAGCATCAATTTATATTGATAACATTTATAAAGGAACGACTCCGCTTAGCATAAAAGATATTTCTGGCGGTTGGCATAGATTAGAACTTTCAAAAAAACATTATGCAACAAAAACTTACAGATTTTTTGTTCTTCCAGGAACATCTCACTCAATTTTTGCAGATTTAGAACAAATTTCTGGTTATTTGAGAGTTTTAAATTCTTCAAATGCAAAAATTTATGTTGGCGGACAATCGTTTTCTTATTCAAACATTGAACTTGATGAAGGTTCTTACGGAGTTATTGTAAAAAAATTTGGTTATAAAGATTTTTATTCTGACGTTTATATTTATCGAAGAAGAACAACAGATTTAACTTGTAATTTTGAAAAAGCAGATTTTGAATTTTTAAGTGCTTATGCTTCAAAAAAAGTTTTTTATCCTTCAGGAAAAGGTCCGCTAAAAAGAGTAAAATTTACATTCGAAGTAAATGCACCAGCAAGTTGTGAAGTTTCTATAAAAAATCTTGACGGACTTGAAGTTTTTTCAACAAATTTGGATTTTACAACTTGGGAAAATTCTTTTGTTTGGGACGGAAAAGACAAAGATGGAAATATTGTTGTGGATGGAACTTATAAAGCAGAAATTACAAATGGCGAAAAGATGATTTCTTGTTCAGTTGAAGCAAAAACTGACAATTCTTTGCAGATTTCTTCTATTGGATACGACGGATTTGGAGTTGGAAACATTCCGCTTGCTTACTCAATCAGTCAAAATAGCATTTTCTTAGGAAGTTCACTTCAGTTTAATTTAACTGCTCCAGAAATTTCGATAAAAGAAGTTCCTCTAAATTTTGCTTTTTATTTTTCTGGAAAATATTTTGAATTAGGCTCGCAAGTAAACTGTTCGCTTGCTTCAATGGGATTTAATTATTGGCTTTTTACAGGAAAACTTTTTTATGATTTTGAATTTAATCCAAACTCAAGTTTTATGCTTGGATTAGGAACAAGAATTGGTTGGTTTACGCAAGATTCAAATCGCTGGGCAAAATATGACAATGGTGCAGGCTTTGCACTTTCTGGAATGGCAGGTTTAAATATTCATTCTTTAACTTTCAATTTTACTAGCCAAGTTATTTTTGAACCAACATCAGGATTTGGAATTGATTTTGACTTGAACGAAAATGTAAACACTGATGATTATATGTTTAAGAATTCTTTAGTAATTCAAAATTCGTTTAAGAATTCAAGTCTTGCACTTTATGCGTCCGTAGAATCAACTGCAAATTCGCAAGAAAAATTAAACTCTAAAAACACTTTCTTTAGTGCTATAGACGCTGGTTCAGAATATTCATTTTATATTGGCGAAACTGCATCTCACTTTAATTTGAGACTGGGAACTTATATTGTTGAACTTTCTGATTTTTCACCTTATGTGCTTTTTGGATTTGGTTGGTACTTTTGATTTTTGAAAACTTGACAGATAAAGTTTTGCTAGAAAATCACAAAAGCACTTGTAAAAACTTTTAAAACTTTGACATAAAGACAATGAAAGATTATATTTATAATTATGAAACTTTATTCTAAACAACAACTTTTTATAAGGTCGCTTATTAGTGGAATTATTTCGGCATTTGTTGCAGTTGTTTTGGTTTTAGTTATTGTAAACGCAACAAAAAATTCCAATTCCACAAAAAATGATTTGCAAAATTCATCGAATTTTTCTGCAATTTCAGAGAATGTTTCTTCTACAAAATCAGAATTAACTGAATCAAGTTTGGGACAAGAAACAGTTGACACTTCATTAATTGCGAGCAATTCTTATGCTCTACCAGTTGTTTCAAATGATTCAAATTCTTACACGCAAGAAGAACTTCAAAATATTTCTGTTTACGAAAATTGCAACGAAGCAGTTGTTAACATCACGACGCAAACAATGGGCTACAACTGGTTTTACGAACCAGTTATTACAGGAAGCGGTTCGGGATCAGGTTCGATTATTGACAAACGAGGATATGTTGTAACGA
>CAZLXK010000379.1:0-2060 GCA_964563305.1 uncultured Treponema sp. | reverse complement strand
ACATATTTTTTGCTGATAAAATTTATTTTTCTAAAATAAAAAAAATGTGCTTTCGGCAAAGTTTCATAATATAAAAAATTTATACACGCTCTGAAATTTTCAGCTAAACAGAAGACTTTCAGTCTATCCAAAATCAAAATCACCCAAAAAAAACATTAAAAACGTAAATTTTATTTAAATCTTTTTTAATTTAGCCGATTGTGTTAAAATATATTTTATGGACAAGAAGAATTTTTATAAATTGTTGAAATCTGTTCCTAAAGCAGAAATTCATATTCACCAAGAAGCAGTTGTTAGCAAAAAAACTATAAAAAAAGTTTATAAAAACGGAACTGGCAAAACTATGTCTGAACAAGAATATGAATCTCTTTTTGCTTATGATGATTTAGCCGGATTTCTCGATTCTTTCTTAAAAGTTCAATCTTATGTAAAAAATCTTGACGATTTAAATTATTTTTTTGATGATTTTAAACAATATCTTATAAAAAACAACATTATTTATTGCGAAACATTTTTTAGCGTAACTTCTTATTTGAAAAAAGGCTGGAATTTTCACGATTTGTTGGATTTGGTTACGCGAAATATTAAAAAAATCAAATCGGAAACTGGCAGAATTGTAAAAATTATAATTGATGTAAGTCGTTCGTTCGGTTTAGAAAATGCAATGAACAATTTAAATTACGTTCTAAAAGAAAATAATCCAGAAGTAATTGGAATTGGTTTAGGCGGAAATGAAAAAATTGGTCCTGCAAAAGATTTTGTTTCAGTTTTTAAGAAGGCAGAAAAAAATGGACTTCACGTTGTGGTTCACGCAGGCGAAGTTTGCGATTACACTTCGATTCAAGATGCAATAAAACTTCTTCACGCAGAACGAATTGGTCATGGAATTACGGCAATTCAAAGCGAAAAATTTATGGACGAACTTAAAAAATCTCAAATTCCGCTTGAAGTTTGCCCCACGAGCAACACTTTTACAAAAACAATCGTAAAAAATATAAAAGATCATCCAATAAAAACTTTTTACGACAAAGGACTTATGGTAACTGTAAACACAGACGATCCTACGTTTTTTAAGGTTTCGCTGCTCGACGAATATTGGAATCTTTACAAAAATTTGAATTTTTCGCTCGAAGATATTAAAAAACTTATCAAAAATGGATTTAAGGCAAGTTTTGCAAGTGATTCCGCCAAGAAAAAATATTGTTCGCTTGTGGAAAAATCTTGGAACGCTTGGTTTGAAGAAAATCCGCAGTTTGCAAAGTAGATTTTTTTTATTTTTTTGGTGAGCAAAGTTGAACCATTGGAGCAAATTTTTTTGTGCTAACGTGCTTTTCAAGGCTCCGTTTTCACTTCGTTCTTTTTTGTGCAAAAATGCACAAAAAAGAATGGCGATGCCACCTTTACAATCACGGCTAGGTTTTTCTTGCAGTAAAACACTTTTTTGTGCTAAGCGTCGGCGGTTTTGTTTGCCGAGCTAAGTCAAAAAATCAAAACCACAACTTAGCACGTCATTGCGAGGCGCGTACTTCGACTTCGCTCAGCAAGCGTCGTGGCAATCTACTAACAGTTAGTATAGAAGAACTTGCAGTTTCATAAGCAACTGACAGTTCGTAACGTTTACTGTTAATTATTAATTCGACTTTTTTACAACAAACAAAACTTTTGTTTCTTTGCCTGTCCAATCTTTTATTAAAAGCGTTGCCTTTCCTGCCTTGCCTAAAGTTTTTACGTAAACGCCAGCAAATCCACCTTTTAGAGAAACTGAACTTGGACCAATAATTTCAAGCGGACCTTCTGTGCTAAGATTTATAGCTTCTTGGCAATAAGATTGAACGTTAGAATTTTCATCCACATAAGACAAGCGAACTTCTGCAACATCGTAAGTTTCATCTTCAAACAAAGTCGTCCTTAAACATTTTGCTTCGAGATGAAATTCGTTTCCCGGAGTTTTTACTAAAGTTTTTACAAGTTTTGAATTTTTGTACGCTTCAAGTTTTAAAACTGGCCGACTTCCGCCCCAACTTGCAATGTACTTAAAATAAAGAGATGTAAGTTTTTTT
>CAZLXK010000378.1:0-2061 GCA_964563305.1 uncultured Treponema sp. | reverse complement strand
TTGGTTGAAGACGAAGAACCAGATGCTGGACTTGGCAACGGAGGACTTGGTCGCCTTGCCGCTTGTTTTTTGGATTCACTGGCAACGCTCGAATATCCTGGCAACGGTTACGGAATTCGCTACGAGTACGGAATGTTTGAGCAACATATTATCAACGGAGAACAAGTTGAGTTTCCAGATAATTGGTTAAAGCACCGCGATCCTTGGGAAGTTAAACATTCAGATCTTGCAGTTACCGTAAAATTTGGTGGCGATATAAAATACGGCAAAACTCCAGATGGTCAAGACAGATTTTATATTGAAAATGCAGAAGAAATTACAGCGACTCCTTACGATATGCCAATCGTTGGTTATGATTGCAACACAGTAAACACTTTGCGACTTTGGGAAGCGTCATCTCCAAACGGTTTTGATTTGCAACTTTTTAACGACAGCCAATATCAGAGGGCAGTTGAGAGACAAAATAATGCAGAAAATATCAGTCGCGTTCTTTATCCAAACGACAACGGTCCAATGGGAAAAGAGTTGCGCTTGAGACAACAATACTTTTTTACATCAGCGTCGCTCCAAGATTTAGTTCACAAATTTGTTCGCCAGCACGGAACTGATTTTTCAAAATTCCCAGATTATCACGTAATTCAACTAAACGACACGCATCCAGTTGTTGCAATTCCAGAACTTATGCGCATTTTGATTGATGAATATAATGTTGGTTGGGATGCAGCGTGGAATGTTGTTCAAAAAACTTTCGCTTACACAAATCACACAATTTTGGCAGAAGCTTTGGAAAAGTGGCCAATCGAAATTTTCCAGCGTTTGCTTCCGCGCGTTTATCAAATTGTAGAAGAAATTAACCGCCGATTTATAATTGAACTTCGCGAAAAGTTTCCAAACGATTATTACAATCAAAATCATATGGCAATTATTCACGATGGAAAAGTTTACATGGCTTGGCTTGCAATTCATTCATGCTTTAGCGTAAATGGCGTTGCTGAACTTCACACAAAAATCTTAAAAGAGCAAGAACTTAAAAATTGGGCACAAATTTATCCGCAGAAATTCAACAACAAAACAAATGGCGTTACTCAGCGTAGGTGGCTTTTGCTTTCAAATCCTGAACTTGCTGATTTTATTACAAAACGAATCGGTCACGGTTGGGAAAAAAATCTTTCGCTTTTAAAAGGTTTGGAAAAATATCTTGATGATGATGATTCTATAAACGAACTTATCGCAATCAAACAGCACAACAAAGAAAAACTTGCCGAACATTTAAAGCACACACAAAATGAATTTTTGGATCCAGAAAGCATTTTTGACACTCAAGTAAAACGCTTGCACGAATATAAGCGCCAACTTTTAAACGTTCTTCACATTATGTATTTGTACAATAAAATTGTTGAAGATCCGTCTTTTAATCCGCCGAGCCACACTTTTATTTTTGGAGCAAAGGCTGCGTCTGGTTATCGAAGAGCAAAATCAATCATCAAACTTATAAATGCTGTTGCTGACAGAGTGAATAATGATCGTCGTGTTCGCGGAAAGTTGCGTGTTGTTTTTGTAGAAAATTATCGCGTTTCTATTGCAGAAAAAATTATTCCAGCGAGCGATGTAAGTGAACAGATTTCAACTGCGGGCTACGAAGCATCTGGAACTTCAAATATGAAATTTATGATGAACGGAGCTTTAACTTTAGGAACTCTTGACGGAGCAAACATTGAAATTGTAAAAGAAGCGGGCGAAGAAAATGCGTTTATCTTTGGTTTAACTGCGGACGAAATTATTAAAATCAACAACGAACATTCTTATAATCCGCAAAAATATCTTGACAGATCTCCTGAATTAGCAAAAGTTGTTAATCAACTTGTTGATGGAACTTACGATTCAAATACTCGCGAGTTTCAAGAATTGCACGATTCTTTAGTTCACGGAGTTGAAGGTCAGCGAGCCGACATTTATTATATTCTTGCTGATTTTGATTCTTACGTTAAGGCACAAGAAAAAGTTGCTCAAGCGTATTTGGACAAAAAATCTTGGGCAAGAAAGGCTTTAATTAACATTGCC
>CAZLXK010000377.1:0-2073 GCA_964563305.1 uncultured Treponema sp. | reverse complement strand
AAAAATCGATTCAGATTGATCTAAAATAAATTTTCCTTGTGAAGGATAAACAAAATAACCGCTAGTAGAATCATTTTCGCCGTTTGCGGGATTGATCCAATAATCGCCAATCCAATTCCAAGTTTTGTCATAAATATCTACAAAATCTTGGTCGTAAAAATGAATCTTAGGAAAATCGTGCTGGTTCAAAATAACTCCTGTGTGCAAAAAAATGCAAAATCTACTTATAAAAGTATAGCACAAAATATTTAAAATATGAAGAAATTTTATTTATAAATTCTGATTTTGAAGTTTCGTTACAAAGTAAAATAAAATAATAAAAAATAAAACAAAATACACTTCGCTTGAAACTTCGTTGCGAGTTCGGCAAGAACTAAGCGACCTAAAGGTTGCTGACTTGAAAAAAAAGCTTCCGCACTCGCTACGCTCGTTTGTGCATATTGTTTTTCAAGTTAGAATCTTGCCTACGTGTATTTTTTTATTATTTTAAATTTAAGAATAAAAAAACTATTCACTTCGGGCGTAAGTTCTTATAAGATTTCCGTTGATGTCGTAAAAATTATTTGTTGGATCACAGAAAAGTCTAATAAGTTCAATTTGAGATTTGTGTCGGCTTTTTATAAGTAAAGTTTGACTTTCTGCTTGATAAACATAACCAGAAGAATTGTAAGTTTCAAATCGCGGATCTGTGCGGAACATTTGACGCTGAATTTCAATTTGGCTGTGGAAAGTTGGAATTCCGTTAAAAATAATGTGATGCGTGTAATTTAAAGGAAAATCAATATTTATATTTACAATGCTGTCAGATGAAATTTCATAAGTGATTGACGAAGCACAAGTCCAAGCCCAAACACAAGTTTCGCCGTAATAACCTAAAATTTCTGTGTGCGGATAAAATTTATTTTCTGGCGACAAAATTGTGTAAAGTTCAGCAAGTTCGCTCAGTTCAAGATTTCTCTCTTTTAGCGAAGTGTTAATGAGCAAATATCCAGTTGTGCAAAGTTCATTTCGATTAAGAATTTTTCCAGTTTTTACAAGAGCGTTTCCTGTTAAAACTTTTTGCACAAGCGAGATATTTTCATTTTCTTGCGGATTTTCACTTAAAATTGAAATTTTTGAATCTTCTAAAGTAAAACTGTCAGCAATCAAATTTAAGCAAGGCTGAATCACATTTTCCAATTTTTGAGCTAAAGTCTGATCTTGTTTGTAAAGATTTGACCAAACGTTTAAGATTCCAACTGCTTGATTTAAATTTGGCAAAAATCCTTCTTCGCTTAGCAAAAGATTTCCTGGCAATTCAAGAATTTGCTGAATTTTTGAAGTTTTCTTTTCTCGAAGAATGTAATCAGAAATTCCATCAGCAATAAAAATATCAAGACTTCTTAAAGAATTTGCACTTTCGACCATTGATTCGTAACGTCCGGTTTGCATAACAAGTGAACGATTCATATTTGCAAGATTATTAAAATAAGGCGTTGATAAATAAGTTCTTTTGTTCCCGCGCCTAAAACTTTCTGGAACTGAATCAAGAGCTTCGTTATATCTTCCTTCGAGCGTCATTTCTGCAACATAAGCGACAATTTCCGCTTCGGAAAGCGAATCTGATTGTGTGCTTGAAAGAAGACTTTGAACTTGCGAAACTAATTGACTTGTTAATTGCTTTGCCAAAACCGTAAAATCTTCTTCTTCAGAATTTGCTAAGTTGAGAGTTGCTTCGTAAGAAAAGCGTTTTGTTGGATCGTAATTTTGAAATTTTGCAATATTTTCAAATCTTGTAAGTGAAATTCGTCCGTCATTTAAACTATGAGCAATTAAAGTATAAAAATTTGTTTTTGAACCAAGAATTATGTGTTCGCTAGAAGAATCTTGAATTTTGTAAGAACTTGAAATTGTATAAGGAAGAGAAATTTCTGTAAAATTTGATGAAGGCGACGCTGAAACAAAAAGTTCTCCGTCAGAATTTAAGTTTGTAAGCGTAAAACTTAAGTTTGTTCCATCTTTAAACAAAAAATTTGCACTTAAATCATTTTGAGAATAATCGCTAAGTTCAAGAATTTGTCGTTCTCCGTTTGA
>CAZLXK010000376.1:0-2076 GCA_964563305.1 uncultured Treponema sp. | reverse complement strand
TTGAACGGCGGAATGAACAGTAACGAAATGTGGCTTCGATATGTAAAAGAACTTTCAGATAATTATCAAGTTCTTGCGTTTGATTATCCAGAAATTTATGAAACTGACCAAGCACTTCTTGACGGAATGCACAAACTTTTTACAACTCTTTCTTTATCTTCTGTGATTCTTGTGGGCGCTTCAATGGGAGGAATTATTGCTCAACTTTATGCACAAAAATATCCAAATGATGTTGAAGGACTTTGTCTTATGTCAACTGCAGGACTTACGCAAGGTGCATTAAAAAAATATAAAAAAGTTTTGGGACTTTTGGGAATTGTAATTGGTTTTATGAAAATCTTGCCTTACTCTTTGTTTGTAAAAAGTGAAAAGAAAAAATGTGCAGGATTTGTAGCAGAAGCTCCAGAAGATGCTAAAAAATATTTTGCTGATATGTTTAATCACATTTACGATTTTTACACAAAAGAAAAAGATATTCACGTAACAAAACTTATGAAAGATTTTGCAAATCAAAAAGTTTGTTCGCCTTCAGATTTTGAATTCTTAAAAGGAAAAGTTTTGCTTTTGTTGCCAGAAGATGACAGTGCTTTTCCAAAAGAACTTCAGCAAGAACTTGTAAACGAAATGACAAATCCAGTTTTGATTAAAGGAATAAAAGGCGGACACTTAACTACAATGATTGGCTACAAAGATTATATAAAACATATCCGCAAATTTTTAGAGGAAAATTTTTAATGCCCACAAGAGTTTTTACGGAAGACGAAAAAGAATTGCTAAAAGAAAAAATGCTAGAATCCGGTCTTCCGCTTTTAAAAAAATATGGAATGACTCATATGTCAGTGTCAAAAATTACGGATGTGGCTGGAATCGGAACAAGCACGTTTTATAATTTTTGGAAAAACAAAGAAGAATATGTAGCCGAACTTTACGAATATCAAGAAAAAAAAATTTTTGATATGGTGATTCTAAAAGGAGAGAAAAAAAAACTTGGTCGAAAAGAAGCAAAAGAATTTTTAAAACTTATTGTAGATGATAAACTCAGCGTAATTCCTTATTTAACACTTGAAGATGAATCAAAAATAATTAATGACACAACAGCGTTCGTTCCAAACTTTACAAAAGAATCAAAAAAAACATTAGGGATGCTTTCAAATCTTTCTGGCGTAAAGAAAAATGTAAATCCTGCACTTATCGCAAATCTTGTAAAAGTTTTAGCTCTTACAGCCGAATCAAAAGTTGAACTTCATAAACAAGCATACAACGAAACGATTGATAGTTTGATAAATAACATATTAAATCTTATTTTTGAGTAAGTTTGAAGTTTTATTTGTGTGCTAGCAATTCTAAAAGATAATCTTGATTTTTATAATTTTGTAAACTATCATTTAAAATCATTCGCATGTAAAAAAAATGAGGTTTTTATGAAGAAATTTTTTGCATTTTTTTTTAGTTCCTTTTTTGTTGTAGGAAAAATTTTTGCTGATGAATCTGTACAAAATGTTTCGACATCTTCTGAGTCAAACATATCAATGATGATTTTTCTGACAATTTTAATTATTTCATGGATTGTTCTTCTTATTATGTGGAGGAAGCATCGCTACAATGTTTGGTTTGAATTTTTTGTTGCAGTTTTTATGGGAGGAATTGGAGTTCAGAAATTCAGAGAAAAAAGAATTTTTTTAGGAATTTTATACATTTTTACTTTTGGATTTTTGGGAATTGGCTGGTTTATTGATGTAATTCGTTATCTGATTGCTGCAATAAAAAAGCAACCAATTCTTCAAGGTTATAAAAATCAATTTCCAGCTCTTAAAGAAAATGAGCCACTTCCTATTGTAGTTTCAAACGGACTTGTTCTTAAAAATGGTGAAGTTTGTCATTTTGCACAAAATGCGACTGAAATAAAAATAAAATATGCTGAAATCGGAAGAACAAAGAGTGTCAGTGGAGTTTCTGCAAAGGTTTTTAGTGGAACTTATATTCATTCTGGAGATTCTACTTCAACTATAGTTCGTGGAGATGTGAATGACGAAAATCCAGGAATGTTATCAATTACAAATGAAAGAATTGTTTTTT
>CAZLXK010000375.1:0-2080 GCA_964563305.1 uncultured Treponema sp. | reverse complement strand
GAGCAAGCGTCAGTTCTCGAAGCAAACCGCAAGTTCACGCGAGCAAGTGCCAGTTCTCGAAGAAAACTGCGAGTTCACGCGAGCAAGCGACAGTTTTCTAAGCAAACTGCAAGTTTCTTGCAAGCAAGCGTCAGTTTTCGAAGTAAATCGCCAGTTCACGCGAGCAAGCGTCAGTTCTCGAAGCAAACCGCAAGTTCACGCGAGCAAGTGCCAGTTTTCTAAGCAAAGTGCGAGTTTATTGCAAAAAATGCACGCTGACTTAATTTGAAAACCTACGCCAGATCGTAGCGGCGCCAACGGCGTTCTCTGCAAAATTCTCGATTTCTTCTTGCTAAGTGTTAATAGATTGCAAGGTCGAAAGTTCTTCTCACAATGACGATGGCTTATTATTTTGCAGAGAATGAAGCGAATAGCGTAACCGCGAAGAGCTGGTTATGTAAAGGAATTCTTTCGTACAGAAATAAAATTCTCGCTGTTAAAAGAAAAGTTCCGTCCAAATGGTTCGACTACGCTCACCAACAGTGCTTCGACATTGCTTACTAAGCTTGATTCGACTGTGCTCAATATGACAAAAACAACGGTTCTTAATCAAATAGACAAGTTTTGTGCGAAATATTAAAATCTTTTCAAGTAGCAAATAATTTGTTGCTTGGAGGATTTATGAACAATAATTTGAATGATTTTAATCAAAGCTCTTCTAAAACTTCTGAAACTTTTGAAAAAATAAAAGCTTGGATTCAAGAACATACGCACGATATGGTTGAATTTGAGCGAATTCTTACAGCAAGCAAAGCCTTAGCTCCGGAAAATGGTGGCGAAGGTGAATGGAAAAAATGCAAGGCGATTGAAAAATATTTGAGAGAAAACGGAATTTCAAATTTTGAACATTTTGATGCTCCAGATTCTCGCGTTAGTGAAAAAACTCGTCCGAATTTAGTTGCGACAATTCCGGGCTTAAAAAATGATTACAATATTTGGGTTTGTGCTCATATGGATGTGGTTCCGGTTGGCGAGGCGAAGTTGTGGAAGTCAAATCCGTGGGACGTTGTGGAAAATGGCGACAAAATTTTTGGTCGTGGCGTGGAAGATAATCAGCAAGGTTTGTGCAGTGGCGTTCTTGCGGCTTTGAGTTTTGTAAAGCAAAAGATTGTTCCTGAGCACACGATTAAGTTGCTTTTTATGGCTGACGAAGAAGTTGGTTCTGTTTACGGAATGAATTTTTTGATTAAAGAACATAAAGAAATTTTTGGCTTGAATGACAGAATTTTAATTCCCGACGGCGGAGATTCTAAAGGCGAAACGATTGAAATTGCTGAAAAAAATATTTTCTGGCTTGAGTTTCATACGATTGGAAAGCAAGCTCACGGATCTCGTCCTGATCTTGGAAAAAATGCGATGCTTGCTGCTTGTGATTTGGCTTTGCAAATAAACGATTTGGAAAATGTCTTTAATCATAAAAATCCACTTTTTGAAGTGCAAACTTCCACTTTTCAACCTACGAAAAAATTACAAAATGTTGAAGGCGTAAATTTTATTCCCGGCGATGATGTTTTTTGTTGCGATTGCAGAATAAATCCGGAATATAAACTTGACGAAGTTCGCTCTGAAGTTTTGAAGCGAGTTAAGTCAATCGAAAAAAAGTACGGCGTTAAAGTAGAAGTTAAAGAGTTGCAGGCAGAAGAAAGTAAGGCGACTCCAGTTGATTCTCCAGTGGCCCAAGAGTTAAAAACTGCCATAAAAAATGTTCACGGAATTGACGCAAAGTTTGTGGGCGTTGGTGGCGGAACAGTTGCGGCTGGCCTTAGAAACTTGGGGCTTAACGCGGTGGTTTGGAGTACGCTTGACGAAATGGCACATCAGCCAAATGAATATTGCATTGTAAAAAATATTGGAACTGACGCACTTACGATGGCGTATTTGGCTCTGATGTGATTTTTTTGGTTAGTGAGTTTGTCGAACTATGGAGCGAGTTTTTCTGTGCTAACCGCCCTTCCAGCCTTCGCTCACGCTCATCTCGGGCAACAAATCGACTGTCAGTCTGTAAAAAAAACTTGTCATTGTCGGGCTTGACCCGACAATC
>CAZLXK010000374.1:0-2085 GCA_964563305.1 uncultured Treponema sp. | reverse complement strand
TCTTTATAAACTGACACTTATTGCAGTTTTATGGGCTTTTCTGTGCTAACAGTCCGCCCTAAACAAAACCGCCCTTCCAGCCTCAATTGAAACTTCGTTGTGAATACGCTATCCGCTCATCTCGTGTAAAAGAAATCAACTGTCAGTCCGTAAGAAAACTTGTTATTTCGAACTTGATTCGTAATCGGTCAATAATAAACTGCTATCTTCGCACGAGACTAAAGGGCTTACACGGCGGGCGACATCCTCAACAAAATCAAATTTTTCAACTTTAGTATAATTGCAAAAATCTGATACGTCAATTAAAAAGTGATATCTAAAACTAAATTTTTATATCATTTTTCTTTACAAATACAAAAAAGCAAAGTATGATATAAACAGAAAGATTGCTAAAAACTTGCAAATTTTTATTAATTCTGCTTTTATTAATATCAGACAGAATCAATAGAAAGCAAATTTTTATTTCTTTATAATGTTTTATAAGAAACCGCAATCTTTTATAGATTTATAAAGGAGACGCAATTATGAAAATGAAAGATTTTTCTCTCGAAGGAAAAATTGCATTCGTTACAGGTGCAACTTACGGAATTGGCTTTGCTATTGCCACAGCATTTATCGAAGCAGGAGCAAAAGTTGCTTTTTGTGATATCAGCCAAGAAAAAGTTGATTCTGGTTATAAAGCTTACGAAGCGGCCGGCGTAAAGGACAAAGTAAAAGGTTATGTTTGCGACGTTACAAAAGAAGAGCAAGTTAAAGACACAATCGCAAAAATTAACGCTGATTTAGGAATAATTGACATTTTGGTAAATAACGCTGGAATCATCAAACGAATTCCTATGACAGAAATGGCTCGCAGTGATTTTCAAGCTGTTATTGACATTGATCTTGTTGCGCCATTTATTGTTGCAAAAAATGTTATTCCACAGATGATTCAAAAAGGTCACGGAAAAATTATTAATATTTGTTCAATGATGAGTGAACTTGGCCGCGAAACTGTAAGTGCTTACGCTGCTGCAAAAGGCGGACTCAAAATGTTAACTCGAAATATTTGTTCTGAATACGGAGACAAAAACATTCAATGTAACGGAATTGGACCAGGATATATTGCAACTCCACAAACTGCTCCTTTGCGCGAAAGACAAGCAGACGGAAGTCGTCATCCGTTTGATTCATTTATTTGCGGACGAACTCCAGCTGGAAGATGGTTACAAACAGAAGAATTGCAAGGACCAGCAGTTTTCTTAGCAAGCGACGCTTCTAACGCAGTAAACGGCCACATTCTTTATGTTGACGGCGGAATTCTTGCGTACATCGGAAAACAACCAAACTAAAATTTACACTTATTTTTAGAGAGAATTTTTATGACAAACACAACAACTTCTTCAGATCTTAGCGAAAATATTTACGAAACATTAAAAAAAGAACTTCTTGATTTAACTATAAAACCTGGAGAAGAACTTGTGGAGTCACAATTATGCTCGCGTTTTAAGGTAACAAGACCGCCTGTTCGTACAGTTTTAAAAAGATTAAGCGACATTGGACTTGTTCAAACAAAACCATATTACGGAACTCATGCCACGCTTATAAATCTTGACAAAGTTTATCAAATTATTCACATGAGAACCGTAGTTGAAACTTCAATCATTCAAGATTTTATAAAATCTGAACCAAATGCTTTTTTAATTGAAGAACTTGAACATAATATTCGTTTGCAGCAAATTCTTATAAATCAAAAAGACATTGACCGCAACAAATTTTATGAACTTGATAATGAACTTCATTTAACTTGGTTTGAACATCAACATTGTAAAGAAATTTGGAATCTTATTCAGGAACAAAAAATTGAATATACGCGTTTTAGAATGTTGGATTATGAAGAATCAATGGAATACAATCAAATTTTGAACGATCACAGTTCGCTTGTACAAAAAATCAAAACTAAAAGTTCAGACGAAATTCCTAAAATTTTGGGACAACATTTGACGGCTGGCTTAAAACGAATGGGCGGAAAAGTTTTACGTGAACATTCAAATTATTTTATGGAACCAAAAGACACAGATTTTTGGACATCATACAACAAAATGT
>CAZLXK010000373.1:0-2110 GCA_964563305.1 uncultured Treponema sp. | reverse complement strand
AAAACTCAAATTTTATAAAATCAAAAAACATAAAACTCCAAAAAACATAAAAGGAATAAAAGGCAACTGAAATTTTTTTCTTATTTTTGAATTTAATAAAAGCAAAAAGATTATCCCTAAAAAAGATGAAATTATCATTGAAACGCAAAACTCAATAAAGTAAAGCATAAGACCGCAAGTAAAACTAAAATAAACATCGCCCAGCCCAATTTTCTTTACAGAAAGTTTTAAAAACATAAAAAAAATAAATCCAAGTAAAGCAGAAGAAATAAACCTAAAATCTTTTATAATAAATAGATTTTCAAAGAGCAAAAATATATTTTCAACAAATAAAATTGTAAGAGGAATATGTTTGTATTTTATATCAAAGTAGCACAAAATTATCGAAAAAAATATAAATGTAAAATATTTTATTAGCATTTTCTTGATTATTTGAATTTTTCGTATTTACTCTGATAAAATTTTTGAAGCGTTAACAAATTATTATCTTTGAATTTCGACATTTCTAAGTTTTCAATTCTATTTTTAGCATCATCAAATTCTTGAATATTTATTTTGCTGTATGCGTTTATAAAATCAATTTTATATTTTTCTTCTTCATCGCAAAAAATCTGTTCGCATAATTCACTTGCAATTTTGTAATTTTCATTATCGAGTTCTTTTAAAATTTCAATCAATAATTCTTCACTAGATTTTAACTTTATAAAAAGACATTTGCTGTTTGAAATTTCATCAAGATTCATTTTTTTAATTTCATAATTTTTTTTCTTTACAACAAGTTCTTTTGAAGAAGGTTCATCAATTAAAATTTTAAAATGACCATTGAGATCTGTTTTGGCTACAAGTTTATTATTTAAATAAATTTCACAGGATTGCAAACATTGATTTTCATAATCATAAACAATTCCCATAAGTTCTAAATCTTTATAATTTATAGAGTTACAAGAAACAAATAAAAATACAAACATCATAATAAATAAATTTTTTCTCATTTTAGTTTTTCCTTATTGAATATTTATCGCTGTTTGAAATAACAATTATTTCATCTTCATTTTCTAAGAGAATTTTTTCTGGAACTAATTTTTTAATAGAAAAATTTTCGTCTTTAATCCAATAAAAAAATGAATTATCTTTTTCTTTTATTTTTGAAATTAAACAAACATCGTGATTTATAAAAACATCTTCGTCAATTTTCAATTTTTCTAATGAACTTTGTTTTTTTTCTTCAAGAACAATTTTTTTATCAAACTGTTTATTTTGAAAAAAAATTCTATCTTTAAATTTAAAAGAAGTTTTTGCGATTCTAAAATTCACTTGAATAATTTTATTATTTTTTATTTGAACTTCAGTTATTTTTGGAACATATTCCAACTTCTCAATTTCGTTCAAGACATTCAAAAGATTATTTTTTTCACAAATAAAATTTAATATTATTTCATCTGAATTATTTTTTAATGAATAATCCAATATTTTATTTTTATCCAACAACATAATAAAAATTTGTCGCAATTCTGATAAATCATATTCTTTTTGAAAATTATCAATTTCTAATTTTAACTCACTGTTTTTTTTGAATTCTAATTCTTGTATATTTTTTTCAATTTTCAACTTTTTATTTTCAAAGTGATTTTCATTTAAAATTTTCTTCTGAAACAAAAATATAAAAACCAAACAAATTATTATGAATATAAAAAAAACACTTAAACTATTTTTTTTCAATATCAAATTCTCCTGTAATTATGGCATTTTTAGATATTTGATTTTTTGAGAAAATATTTTCAAGTTTACAATTTTTTATTTTTGGATTATCGCTTAGTTTTTTATAATAATTTTCTATGTTTTTTCCAGAAATATTTATTTCAAAATTATTTTCACCAAAATAAATACTATCAAACGTTATTTCTTTATCGATTAAAAACATAAGTTTAGTATTTAAAGATAATTCATCATTATTTTCACTAATCGAAATTTTTGGTATTTTCCGAATTTCAGTTTTTATTATTTTATTCTCTTCTTGAATAGTTTTATTCTTTTTTAAGACATTCAGATTTATAACTAATAAAATGAAAATAAAAAATGAAAATATTAAATTAAAAAAAACTATATATTT
>CAZLXK010000372.1:0-2119 GCA_964563305.1 uncultured Treponema sp. | reverse complement strand
TGCACTCTACGCAAAATTCAAGTTCGCAACTTTTTTTAAATGATATTTTGATTTTAATAGTTTATTCTTAAAATGTAAGTTTTTAAAAAGCTTGCGAAAGATAAAGACCATAGCATAAAAACCTATGTGGAATTTATCTTTGAGGTGCAAACAGCAGTGGTAAAACCAGTCTAATTATAGGATGAATTGCAAATTTTATCGTCATAAGCACGAGATTATGAAAGTCTTAAAGTTTGCAAAGGTATTGCACCTCGTTTAAAAATTCTGTGAGTTGCCGATTAAGTGTCGGTCTTGAACAACTTACAGATGAGGTATTAACAGCAAACATCCAAAAGCAGTCTCGCTCCTCTGCATCTGATTTTTAATCAGAAACTACGGGGCTTGGAAGGTAACTTCCAAAATGGAATAGTACCTCGGAAGTAGTGAGGGGAATAATACCCCTCATCTACTTTAAAAAGAAAGGATAAAACAATGTTGAATTCATTAAAACAAGAATTAAATAAAACAGAAACATTAAATGGTGCTTCAACATATATTTCAAGCGGGAAATTTTGTCTTGATTTATTTGCTTCAATCGGTGCGTTGAGAAATGTTGATGAAATAGAAATTACAAAAAGTTTTCATCGTGCCTTCTGCGAGGATAAAAATCTTGCTATGAAAATATTATTCTATGCAAGGGATATTCGTGGCGGTTTGGGGGAAAGAAAAGTATTTAGAACTATAATAAAAAATCTTCCTAAAACATCACGTTCTGCGTTGGTTAAAAATATAAAAAATATTCCCGAATATGGCAGATATGATGACTTGTTAGTGCTTATGGATACAAGTTGCAGAAAAGAAGTTGTTGCATATATAAAAGAACAACTTAAAAAAGATATAGAAAACATAGAAACAGGTGAAGTGTCTTTGCTTGCAAAATGGTTGCCTTCAATAAATGCAACAAATCTTCAAACTGTAAAATTAGGGAAAAGACTTGCTCAATGTTTGAATATGTCTGAAAAAGAATATCGTCAGACTTTATCGAAACTTCGTACAAAAATTAAAATTATAGAAAATAATTTGCGTGAAAAAGATTATTCGTTTGATTATTCAAAGCAACCTTCAAAAGCCATGTTTAAATATAAAAAAGCATTTATCAGAAACGACAAAGAACACTATGAAGAATTTTTGAAGAAAGTTAGAACAGGCGTTATAAAAATGAATACTAAAACGCTGTATCCTTATGATGTAATTCGCCCAATCATTGATGGTGAAGAATTAAGTGATAGCGAAAAAGAAGTGCTTGATGTTACGTGGAATGCTTTGCCTGATTATACAAAAAATGTAAATGCTTTGGTTGTTGTTGATGGCTCGGGTTCAATGTATTGGGATTATAATCCTGTTCCTGCTGCGGTTGCTCAATCTTTGGCTATATACTTTGCTCAACGTACAAAAGGAATATTTAAAAATCATTTTATTACTTTTTCACAAACTCCAAAACTTGTAGAAATTAAAGGTGATGATATTTATAGCCAAGTTCGATATTGTATGAGTTTCAACGAATGTGCAAATACAAATATTCAAAAAGTTTTTGAATTGATTTTAAAAACAGCAAGTAAAAACAAACTTACTCAAAAAGATATGCCTGAAATAGTTTATATAATTTCGGATATGGAATTTGATACATGCGCAGAAGACGCAAGCTTGACTAATTTTGAATATATGAAACAAAAATTTAATGAAAAAGGATATAAATTGCCAAAGCTCGTATTTTGGAAAATAAACTCTTGGGTACAACAAGTTCCGGTAAAAGAAAATGAACAGGGCGTAGTTCTTGTTTCGGGCATTACTCCTAAAATATTTGAAATGATTACATCCGGTGAAACTTCGCCTTACAAATTTATGTTAGAAACTTTAAATAGCAAGCGTTATGAAAAAATATCAGCATAAGTTAATTTTATATTGTTTTTACAAAAAGGATAAAATATGAAAGAAATTATTAGACAATTTAATAGTGCGAAAGTTTTTACAGATAATATAGAGGAATTATCTGAACTTCAGATTAAAAAACTTTGCAATCAAGAGTTTATCAAAGGCAGTAAAATTCGTATCATGCCCGATGTTCACGCAGGCGCAGGCT
>CAZLXK010000371.1:0-2119 GCA_964563305.1 uncultured Treponema sp. | reverse complement strand
TGTGCTAAAATCACTTTTGCGTTTGGAAAATCTTTAAAAAATTGTTCCCATCTTACTGGATTACATTCTTCTGTTTTTCCAGAATGAATTAAAATTGATTTTTTATTTTGTTCGGCATATTCAAAAATATCTTCCAAGCATTTTTTATGAATTGGATTTTCAAGATTCCACTTTTGAGCAAATGGATGCAACTTAAATCCAACATAATCAAATGACTGCATTGCAGATTTTACATTGATTTTTTGTTCCGCATATTTAGGAACGAACCAAAGATATGGGCTAACCGTAAGAACGTCAGATTTGAATTGCAGTGCATAAGAAGTTTCTTCTTCGATTTTAGAAAGTTCCACATCGTCGCGGCAGCTAGAAGTTGAAGAGAAATAAACTTCAGAAACACCAGTTTTTTTGAAAGTTGATTCAATCGCGTTGAATATTTCCAGTGCGTCGTAATAAGCTTCGTTGAATTGCCCAATGTGAACGTGATGATCGGTCATAAAAAATTATAAATAGCCGTATTTTTCTAATATTCTTTCAACTGAAAGTTGTGCAGGACGGGTATTCAATTTTAGTTCTGGCTGTCCTAAATTTATATGCAAGTAATCTGATAAAAATTGTTTATCAGATTGACTAACTTTTTTATTTTTAAGTGCATTGTTAATGTTTTCAATAAATTCCTTATCTGTCATTTATTATTTTCCTCTAGATTTTTATAAAATTCTTTAATTTCATCTTCTGTTAAAAATTCTTTAGTTTTGTCAAAAAGAGAATTATTTTGCAAATACAATTTTTTTAGATATTCATTCAAACCACCTATTTTTCTATATTTGGCAATATTTTTTTTAATTTCAGAAGTTATCCATAACTTTGTTAATTCTATTTGTTGTTTTTCTTTTTCCATGTTTTGCTAACCTTAGATTTTAAAACTGAAACAATTTTTTTTATTTAGGGAATCTCTAAAAACTTCAGTTTTTAGAGATTCCCTTTATTCACACAGTTACAGTCAAAAAAATGTGGCTGTTTAGTTTTTAGCACTGTTGCCAAACGTGATTTCCAGAAGCAGTGTCAGGGCATTTTCCGACTGCGCTTCCTTGTGGTGACGGCATTGAAGGATAACCAGACACCTGTTTTCCACATTTAATGCACATCCATGTTGCTCCCGCGAACAAACCTTTACACATAGAAACCGCATAACTTGGTTTCTTGATGTTTTTCATTTCTTTTGAATTCATCTTGAATTCCTCCTAAAATTTTTTTTCACTTTTTACGAATATTGTTATTTTAAATTTTTAATATCGTTATTTAGTGAGTTAATAAAATTATATCACTAATTTTAGTGAAATCAATAATTTTATTATCAATAAATAGTTATTCTATAAAATATGACTTTTCGAGAAAGACTTCGTGAACAAATTGAATTTTGTGGACTTTTAGATAAAGAAGTTGCTGCAAGGGCTGGTATTACAAAGCGTGCAATAGACAGTTATGTTGGTTCGGAAGCGTGTATGCCATCTGCAGAAGTCGCTGTAAAATTGGCAAAAGTCTTAGGTGTTTCTGTTGAATATTTAGTTACTGGTGAAAATAAAGCTTTGGAAAACGAAAATTCTTTTCTTGAAGAACTAAAAAGTGTGCAAACAAGACAATTAATCAAAAACTATTCAAAACTTTCTGACCGCGACAAAAATCTTTTGGTTTCTATATCGAATGATATGGCGGAACTAAAATAAAGTTTTTAACTAAATAAGCCAATATAAAAAATATTTGTTAGTATGTCCATTATGGGAAATAACAAAAAGTTTATAAAAATTGATACGTCAAAATGTCATCTTGAAGATTATTGGGAAAATGGACATCATTGTAAATATTGGATAGAAAATGAAACTGAAAAAATAATTATAGATGCTAAAGAAAAATGGAATCGTGTTTACACGCTTGAACTTATGTTAAATGAATATCCCCTGCAACTGCAAGGGAGTTAAGAGCCGTGGCTTAAAAAAGCGTATCAGTTGTATAAATACAACTCACGAACTAATCAAATAATAACATAGCAAATAAAAAAGTCAAGTTTTATGTGAATATTTTAAAAACTACAATAAAAATTATTGAACCGCACGGCATTTGC
>CAZLXK010000370.1:0-2125 GCA_964563305.1 uncultured Treponema sp. | reverse complement strand
TCCAACTACAAGAATTTGCTTGAATTGTTCTTTGCTAGTAAAGCCAAGTTTTTTTGCAATAATTTCAAAACTTTCTTTTGCAGGTTTTAATCCTCCAAGATTTTCAGCACTTTCTATTACATCAATATCATCAATTTGTAAATTAATCGCTTGCAATCTTTCTTTTACAAACGGATAATCACTAAAAACAGCAATTTTTATATTTTGAGATTTTAGTTTTTTGAAAATTTCTTGAACTTGACTTCTTGCAGAATATTTTTTCTTTAAAATATTTGTCATTTTTTTTAGAAAACTGTCATAATACCAAGTTTTTGCTTGATTTGCTGACTTAAAATGAAAATTTTGACAAATCAAATTCCATTTTTCTGCAAGATAATTTTCTGAATTTCCATAAAAAATGCCTTTCATACTGTGACGTGCTTTTCGTTCAGCACTCATTTTAAAAATATCAAATGGAGAGTTCAAAATCAAATCTCTAACAATATTTTTATTATCGTAGAGCGTTCCATCAAAATCAAAAATCACAGCACAGTATTTTGTAAGCATTATTTCTTTTCCAAATTCTTAAACATTGCGTGTCGTTTTTCGTCTTGCATAAGAAGATTTAATTTAAATTGTCCGTCTCTAAATCCGTTTTTTAAACATTCTTCTTTAAAGTGCTCAAAAGAATCTTTTGTTAAAATATGCGGAATTGGTTCTGCAATTCGTAAAGAAACACGTTTTGCTTCATATTCAATATTGATTTTTCTTAGATTTTCATCAACTTTTTTATTAAAGTTTTTAACTTCATCATCAGAAATATTTTGATTTTCAAATTCATAATATATTTGATAAACAGAATTTTGAACATCTGCAAATCCAACATAAAAACGCAATTTTATATTAGTTTCTTCTTCTGTTTGATTGATTGCTTGAATAAATTGTCGTTCGTGCAACTTTTCGCCTGTCATAGAAATAATTCCGTTAATTTTTTGAATAAATTGAATTGTAGGAATTGTGTCAAATTTTCCAGTAACTTCAATCAAATCATTCATATTATAACGATAAAGTCCGGCATAAGTTGTTACAAAAACCGAATATCTGTGACCTTTTTCAAGTTCATAAATTTGCTTAAAAGTTGGATTTGGATTTTCAAGATCTTTTTCATCAATAAATTCAAAATAATGAAACTGAGGGAACAAAACTGTATCATCTTTTCCGTTTAAAACTAAACCAGTTCTACATTCTGAAGCAAAATAAGAAAATTCTTGATAAAGCATATCTTCTGGGAAAGAATTTTTAAATTTGTCCATGTAAACTTTTGTATTTCCGCATTTCCAAGTTGTTAAAACTCTAAGGCGTGGCCAATAATGTTTTGGCAAAACGTTTCCATATTTTGCTTTTAAGTCTCTAAGTTCTTGAGCTCGCTCTGGATTTGGCTTAAAAAGTGGAGCAAGTGCTTGTCGAACTTTGTCGCTTAT
The DNA here is from genome assembly GCA_964563305.1 of uncultured Treponema sp. Classification (GTDB taxonomy): domain Bacteria; phylum Spirochaetota; class Spirochaetia; order Treponematales; family Treponemataceae; genus Treponema_D. The sequence goes on along the minus strand of CAZLXK010000370.1, from coordinate 665 downwards.
GGCAAGATTTGCGTTTAAAGTTCCGTTTTCAATATCTTTTACATAATCATCAAAATATTCGTTTACGTTGTTTTGCATTTCTACGATTGTTGAAGGATTTGCAGTGATTATGATGTGAATGTCTTGCTCAATTCCGATTCTCATAATTGTGTAATAACGAGCAGTGTAATCTGTAATGTCAAACACGTCCGCTGGAGCAGAGTGAATTGGTTTTATAAAATCTGGAACATCTCGTCGAGTAACACCAGAAACTGAACCATAAACAGTTCCGTCTGGAGCATAACCTTCAATCGCTTTTCCTACGATTGACATTGCTGGGCCGGAAAAACAATCTTTTCTATACATCATAAAAGTGTAAAGCCAAAGATTTGTCATTTTGCTATAAACGTTGTCATAATATTCGTTTGTGATTGGAATCCATTTTGGTTCACTTGTAGTTCCTGAAGTTGTAGCATACATTTTTGGTTTTCCAGGAAAAAGTATATTTTGTTCGCCGTGCTTGTGACGTTCAATAAAAGGTCTAAAATCTTCATAATCTGCTGGAGGAACATTTTTTTGCCAAAGTTCAATAAGTTCTTCATCAGTTTTTGCTTCTAGGATTTTTTCAAAATTATGGGCTTTTCCCCATTCAGTATCTTTTGCGTATTCAAGAATTCCTCGTAAAG
>CAZLXK010000369.1:0-2131 GCA_964563305.1 uncultured Treponema sp. | reverse complement strand
ATATTATTGAAAGAGTTAAACTTCTTGAGCGACAAATTGACAAATGTATTGATTCTGCTTATCCCGCACTAAAAAATATGCTTTTGACAGTTGGTGGCGACAGAGTTGAACGAATTGCTTTGCCAGTAAATTATAAATTTGAAATGGAAAGTAAAAAAGTTGTTATTAGCGGAATGACTTTTGATTCAGTTGATGTAAAATTGCCAAAAGAACAAATTTTTTCTTCTATTTTAGGTTCGTCGCCTGATTCAGATTTAGTTATGAAAGAATTTTTTAAGCTTCTTTCACTTTTAACGCAACTTGCATCAGTTAGAACTATTGCTTGGAGACTTGCCCTTGAAGTCAAAAAAACGCAACGAAGAGTAAACGCTTTAGACAAAATGGTTGTTCCTCAAGACAAAGAAACCGTAAAGTACATTGAAAGTGTCCTCGAAGAGCGAGAACGCGAAAATGTATTTGTCCTCAAATCATTAAAAAATAGGCAAAAAAAATGATTAAATCCTTATTTCAGAAAGTAATTGTTGCATATAACGGTTCAAAATCTTCACTTCACGCAGTTATGTACGCAATTCTTTTAGCAAAACAAACATCTTGTCGCGTAAAAGTAATTTATGTTGTAAACACTGATGCCATAAAAACGCTTTCCTTAGCAAAAATCCTAATTCCAGATGAAGTAAAAGACGCTTCTCAAGATCTTGAACAAGACGGAAAAAATAATCTCGCTTATGTAGAAAAGTTGGGAAAATCAAAAGGTATTAAAATTGAAACTGAATTAAGGCACGGAGCAGTTTGGTCAGAATTAGTTAGTGCCGCAGACGAATGGCAAGCAAATTTGATTCTTTTAGGCGGAACTAGCGGACTTACAGAATTTACAAGTCTTATTCACACAAAGTTGAGCAATCAAAATAGCGAAATTATTGGAAGTTCACATTGCAATGTTATGGTTGTAAAAGAACAATACATCGAGCAACTTTTTAAAATGGCGTAATATTTGTATAAATTAAAAATATACTCCCAGCGAGAACCGCCTTAATCAAAACGGCTTCCGCATTCGCTTCGCTCATTTGTGCAGATGTTTTGTTTAAGACGAACCTCGCTTCCGTATATTTTTAATTTTCTAAAGCAAAATTTAAGAAATTTAAAAATCAGCAAAAATTTAAGATTTCTTAAGGATTTTGTAGTATTATAAAAGTATGAGATTATTACTTGTAGAAGATGAAGTTCGCCTTTCGCAGGCTTTAGTTGAAATTTTGCAAAAAAATCGTTATGGCGTAGATGCGGTTTACTCTGGCTCGGAAGGATTAAAATACGCTCAAAGTGGAATTTACGACGCAATAATTTTGGACGTTATGATTCCAGAAATTGACGGTTGGACAATCTTAAAAAAAATCCGCGAAGAAAAAAATAATGTTCCCATTTTAATGTTAACCGCAAAAGACGAAATGGAAGACAAAATTTACGGTTTAGATTTAGGTGCCGACGATTATATGACAAAGCCTTTTAACACAGACGAACTTCTTGCTCGCATTCGTGCATTAACAAGGCGACGTGGCGAAGTAAAAGAAAATTGTCTTGAATTTGGCGATTTAATATTTAACAAGGATAATTGCGAAATTTCCAAAAAGAACGGGGAATCTATAAAACTTTCGCTAAAAGAATTTCAAATTCTAGATTTACTTTTTGACAATCCGCGACAAATAATTGATAAAGAAAGGATTATTTCTAAAATTTGGGGCGGCGATTCTGATGCAGAATACAATAACGTAGAAGTTTACATCAGTTTTTTACGAAAAAAAATGGAAACTTTAAAAATCAATACAAAAATTAGAACTGCTCGCGGAATTGGTTATTCTTTGGAAGAAAAATGATTTTTTTTGGAGCAAATTTTTGGAGTTTCAGTAATTTTTTGCAAAGTTACTAAAAAAGTGTTAGTTCAAAAGACAGTGACGACACGGATGTCGTCTTAAAACTGCAAAAATAATGAGAATTTTCGCGAAGTGAAAATTCTCGAAACCGACACGATGTCGGTACGCCACTACAGCACGGGCTATGCTTTGTTTTTTTAGGAAAATGTTTTGAAAAAAGAGAAAAGTTTTGAAGATTTTAGGTTTAAATTTTCTATAACAACTTT
>CAZLXK010000368.1:818-2157 GCA_964563305.1 uncultured Treponema sp. | reverse complement strand
GTATTGGCTTAAAATAGTTGAATACGCAATCGACACTGAAACTAATAAGGAATTAGCACAATGAAAATTTTCGGTTATGAATTAAGAAAAATCAAAAACGATACTTCAAAAATGGTTCACGATGAATATCACGTAAACACACAATCATTTTTGACGTTATCGCCTTATATGACAAGAAGCCAACTTTTGGCAAATTCTACAGTCAACGCTTGTATAAGAGTTATTTCAAACGCGGTTGCAGTTTTGCCACTTAACATTTATCAAAAAACATCTGCGGGGCGACAACAGGAATTAAATTATTCTTTAGCAAAACTTTTAAAGAAAAATCCTAATCCGATTGATACTCCTTTTTCATTCAAACAGACTTTAATGTTTAATTTGCTACTTTGCGGAAATGCTTTTATTTTTGTTGAAAGAAATTCAGATTTTACGCCAAAAGCATTATACAATCTTGACCCAGAGAACGTTAAAATCAAAATTAATGATAAAAACGAATTGTATTATGTTTATCACGTAAACGGGAAAGATTATAAATATAATTCTGATTGCGTTTTGCACATTCCAGCACTAAGAGCAAACGGCTATCGTGGAATTAGTCCACTTGGATATTCAACTCACGCGGCAAAACTTGGGCTTGTTTTAGATGAGTTTACCAATGAAAATTTTGACGGCGGAATTCACTCAAAACTTTTAATTACAGTTCCACAAGAAGAAAAAAATTGGAAAACGGAAGATAGTCAAAAATTAAGCGAACGTATAATGTCGGCTTATGGTGGCAAAGATAACGCGTCAAAACCATTTATTTTGTCTCACGGATTGGACGCTAAACCTTTAGAACTTGCCAAAAATCGCGACAGTCAACTTGTAGAAAATCGGCAATATTCAAGCGATGAAGTTGCAAAACTTTTTGGCGTTCCGCGTTTTATGCTTGGAAGTGAAAATTCTAAGTTTACAAATATGGAACAGGCAAACACAAACTTTTTACAAAATACTTTAACGCCCTGGCTAGTTTTAATTCAAGAATATTTTGACCGACTTTTATTTTATCCTTATGACAAAGATTTTTATTGCGAGTTTAACACGGACGCTATGTTAAGAGCAGATTATTCTACACGCTGGACAAATCACAGAGAAAACTTCAAAAGCGGACTTTTAACGCTTAATCAGATTTTAGATAAGGAAAATATGCCACGCGTTGAAGAAAGTTACGGTGATGAACATTTTGGACTTGAAAATTATAAGCCTTTAAGTCAAGCATTTAATTCTGATGAAAATCAAAACAATAATTCTGATGATAAAAATGATGATGATGACAAAGAAAAATAAAAAGTAAAATGTA
>CAZLXK010000368.1:0-808 GCA_964563305.1 uncultured Treponema sp. | reverse complement strand
TGGTTATTGAGTTTTCAGTAACCACTTTTTTTATTTATTTTTTTTGTTAAAACTATTGACCAATAAATAAAGTTATGATAATAAAAAAACGTCAAGGAGATTAAGTGATGAAGTACAAATCACCTAAACGAAAAAAGCGGCGAGGTAAGCGCCGCTCTTGGCTCGCAGATTTAGGCACTTTGCTTTTAGGAATTGCCGCAATTTGCGAGATAGTCTTTAAGATTGTTGTTTATCTGTTAGGTTAGCAACAATCGAGTGTAGCAAATATGAGTTGCTACACTTTTAGACTATCATTCTTTTTAATGGGTGTCAAATATGAATTGGTATTTAATTATTCAAATTATTATCGGTTTAATTGCACTTGCGGGAGCAACTTGTATAATTGCAAGTTTTATTTTGGAGCGTAAAAATGGAAAACGAAGAAATAAAAAACACTGAAAAGAAATATGTAGGTTATGGATATCACGGCGGTGGCAGAAAAGCAACAGGGCGAAAATACAAAACATTTTCATTTTCTTGCAGTCCAGAAGAATACGAGCAAATTAAAGAAAAAATTGCACAAAGCGGATTAAAACCATCGCATTTTTTTGTTAAAATGTGTTTAGAAAAATAAAACTTTAAGCACTTATAAAATCAAATTCAGTTTGCACGAAATCTTTATATAAAACTTTATTTTCTTGCATTAAAGAATTGTAAAGTTCAATCTGATGTTTTGGTACAAATAATTTTTCATTTGCCTTTTGTTTTCCGCCCTGCATACAAACCGTTTTTTCTTTTTGGTTTACGCAAATAAAATCACTAGGCATTG
>CAZLXK010000367.1:0-2157 GCA_964563305.1 uncultured Treponema sp. | reverse complement strand
TAGTTCGCTGTTGATTGTCGAAAGACAAGCGACAGCGAATGAGCGTGAGCGAAGGCTGGAAGGGCGGTTTTGTTTAAGTTAAAATCTTAGCATAAAAATTATTAGAAAATAAATAAAATTTGCTCCAAATAAAAAATAAAAAAATCTAATTAAAGCGAAAACTTTTTCCGAAAATCAAAATATGAAAAAGACAAAATTTTTGCTTTTTTTAGTGGCTTTTATTTTGTGCCAAACAAGTTTTGCTGCGAGCAAGAAAGTTATTGAATTGACTGAAGAAGAATCTCTCATTGCGGATATGGTTACTCGAATTACAAAAGTGGGCGAACCTTATCTTGAAGGCGATTATGTTATTTTTACTGCTGACAAAAATGCTCGCCACGTGGGAATTGCTTTTGATTTTGAAAATTTTAGAACTGTTCATTCGTTTAAGTTAAAAAAAATTCGTGATTTTGAAGATAATCTTGTGGATTCATTTTATTTTTACATTCAAAAATTGCCCAAAACTGTTCAAGAAATAAATTATCGTTTGGTGATTGACGGACTTTGGACGCTTGATCCGCAAAATAAAACTTCGATTTATTCAGAAAATACAAAACTTTTGATGTCGCATTTTGATGCAAGTCGAGAAATTCCGATTGTTACTGAAGAAATTCCAAACGGAATTATACGCTTTGTTTACGAAGGTGAATCTGGAGAAGAAATTCGGCTTGGCGGAAGTTTTACAAATTGGGACAGTTATATTTATTGGATGCAAGAAGTTTCGCCAGGTTTATATCAGTTTGATTTATATCTTCCGCCTGGAACTTACGAATATGCATTTTTTTCTGGAATTAAATCGTTTCCTGACAAAACAAATCCTGTAAAATGTTACACAAATGATGGAAAAGTTGCGTCGCTTTTAGTTGTAAACTAAAAAAAACTAGGAGCACAATTTCATTTTTTTTACTATCGCCGAAAATCAATTAAAAATGAAATCCTTTTGGCAAGTTCATATTTTTTAACTGATTCATATCCATTCCGCCCATTTGTTGCATCATTTTTGCTTGCATTCCACGATTTCGCGTTAATTTTTTCATTGTAAGTTTAGTTTTTTCAAATTGTTTAATAAGTTTGTTTACTTCTTGAACAGAAGTTCCACTTCCTTTTGCAATTCTTTTTCGACGAGTTGGACCAATAATCAAATGATTTGCTCGCTCTTTAGCCGTCATACTTTGAATAATTGCTTTTTGATGTTTTAATCCGTCTTTGTCGATTTGACTTTCATCAATTTGCCCCGCAAGTCCAGGCATCATATCTAAAAGTTGACTCATGCTTCCCATTTTTTCAACCGACTGCAACTGCTCGAGCATATCTTGCAATGTAAACTCGTTACGCTGCATTTTTTTCTGCAAACGCAAAGCTTCTTCTTGGTCAACAGTTTCTTGAGCTTTTTCAACTAAAGAAACAACATCGCCCATTCCCAAAATACGACTAGCAATTCTGTCTGGATGGAAAACTTCAAAATCTTCTGTTTTTTCGCCAGTTCCAATAAATAAAATCGGTTTGCCAGTTATAGTTTTTAAGGAAAGTGCCGCTCCGCCTCGAGCATCAGAATCAAATTTGGTTAAAATAACGCCACTCAAGCCCAACTGCTCGTCAAAACTTTTTGCAATGTCAACTGCATTTTGTCCAGTCATTGAATCAGCAACAAGCACAACTTCGTCTGGTTTTACAGCTTTTTTAATGTCAACAAGTTCAGCCATCATTTCTTGGTCAATCTGAAGTCGACCGGCAGTATCCAAAATCACAGTGTCGTAAGCATTTTTCTTAGCAAAAGAAATCGCATTTTGAGCAACTTTTACAGCATTTTTCGCACCATCTTCTTTGTAAACCGGCACATCAATTTTTTCACCTAAAACGCACAACTGCTCAACTGCCGCAGGACGAACCAAGTCGCAAGCAACCAAAAGCGGACGTCTGCCTTCTTTTTTTAAGCGAAAAGCAAGTTTGTGAGCCGCCGTAGTTTTTCCAGCACCTTGAAGTCCCAAAAGCAAAATAACACTTTGCGTGTCTGGACCTTTTAAGTTAAGATCAGTTTTTTTGTCGCCAAGCATCGCAACAATTTTGTCGTAAATGATTTTTACAAATTGCTGACCTGGATTAACCGACTTTAAAACC
>CAZLXK010000366.1:0-2190 GCA_964563305.1 uncultured Treponema sp. | reverse complement strand
AAACCGTTATGATGGGCTTTCCAAAACTTTATGATATCGGCAAAGAAAAAGATGCAATTTATGAAAAAGCAAATTTTACTGAAGAAGATGGAAATAAGGCTGCGGAACTTGAAGCAGAATTTGGAGAATTAGGCGGTTACGAGGCGGAAAATCAGATTGAACAAATGCTTTCAGGACTTGGTCTTGAAGAAGAAAATCACGATAAAATGATGAGCGATTTAGATGAAAGTCAAAAAGTTCGCGTTCTTTTAGCTCAAGCTTTGTTTGGAAATCCAGATTATTTGATTCTCGATGAACCTACAAACGGTTTGGATTTGGAATCAATAAGTTGGCTAGAAGATTTTTTAATCAACTTTGAAAATTGCGTGATTGTTGTTTCTCACGACCGACATTTTTTAAATGCAATTTGTACTTATATTTGTGATATTGATTATGGAAAAATTACTCAGTTTACAGGAAATTACGATTTCTGGTATCAAATGAGTCAAATTTTACAAAAGCAGCAAAAAGATCAGCAAAAAAAACGTGAAGATAAAATGGCGGATCTTAAAGCGTTTATTCAGCGATTTGCAAGTAATGTTTCAAAATCAGGACAAGCTTCTAGCCGAAAAAAAGTTTTGGAAAAACTTGAACTCGAAGAATTGCCGGTTACAAGCAGAAAATTTCCTTACGTTGCGTTTCAAAGCGAAAGACAAATTGGAAATTTTGTTTTAACCGCAGATGATATTACAACAAAAGATGACGAAGGCAACCTTTTACTAAACAAATTTTCTATCACAATTCATCCTGGCGAAAAAGTTGCGTTTGTGGGAATGGAACACAATTCAATTACTTCGTTTTTTGACGTTATTTCTGAAACAAAAAAGCCTTTGGACGGAAGAATTAATTGGGGACAAACAACTAAGCACACTTATATGGGACGCGATAATAGTGCTTATTTTAACAATGATTTGACAATTACTGATTGGTTAAAACAATATTCTCCAGATCAAGACGATGCTTATGTTCGCGGATTTTTAGGAAGAATGCTTTTTACTGGCGATGATTCTCTAAAAAAAGTAAAAGTTCTTTCTGGAGGCGAAAAAGTCCGTTGTATGCTCAGCAAAATGATGTTGAGTGGAGCAAATGTTCTTATTCTTGATGATCCAACAAATCATTTGGATTTGGAAAGCATTGAAAGTTTAAATCAAGGACTTGTAAAATTTTCTGGCGTAGTTTTATTTTCAAGTCATGACCATGAATTTATAAGTACAATCACAAACAGAATTATAGAAATTACTCCAAATGGCGTAATTGATAGAATGATGAATTTTGATGATTACTTAAAAGACGAACAAGTTAAAGAATTACGTAAAGAATATTATAAAGGAATTGATAAAAAGATTCGTTTTTAGATTTTTTAAATTTATGTCATTCCGAACCGGTTGTTGCATTTCGACGATGCTCAGTGTCCGCTAAGTCTAACTGATTCGGAATCTGTTTATACAAAAGTCTGTACAGTATAAAAAATTAGATTGTCGGGTTTTCTGCACTTTCCTAAGTAGGTTCTCACAATGACAAATGTTTAATCAAGATTGTTAAACTTGTGGTTTCGAGAACCTCAACCAACGTATATTCCTCAAAAAAGTAAAATTAGTTTCTTCTTCCAAAAAGTCTTAAAAGTGATAAGAAAATGTTTATAAAATCAAGATAAAGTTCTAATGCACCGTAAATTGAAAGTTTTTTATAATCTTCACTACCATCAGAATGTTCACTTGCTCTTAAAATTCTTTGTGAATCATAAGCGGTAAGTCCTGTAAAAATAATTACAGTTGCAAATGAAAGTATCCAATCAAGTACGGCAAGCGGAGTTCTTGTAATAAAAGTAATCAAAAGATTTATTAAACTTACAGCAACTAAGCCAATTAAAGCCATCATTAAATACTTGCCAGCTTTATTTAAAGAACTTTTTGTCTTCATTCCGTAAATACTCATTCCTGCAAACATAACTGCCGAAGCAATAAAACAATATGTAATTGACGATAAACTAAAAACCCAAAAAATCGAAGAAAGCGTAAGTCCGTTTATTACAGAATATAAAATAAAAACTGTAACAACTGTTCCAACTTTCATTTTGCGAATTCTTGCACTTAATGTCCAAACTAAAACTAACTCAAGGATTGCAAGAACAATAAAACCTACTGGTCGTCC
>CAZLXK010000365.1:0-2190 GCA_964563305.1 uncultured Treponema sp. | reverse complement strand
AATTTCACCAAACCGTCAGGTTTCAAATTCAATCATCAGCAGATTCTTCGCGGTTGGCTCAGAATGACGTGCTAAGTTTTATTCAGAATCACTTAATGCAGAAAGTGCCAAATTTGCATTTTCTTTTTTTCTAGCGGCAATTTCTTTTGTTGTTCCTGCATAATCCAAAGATTTCATTTCGTTTTCTTTAGTTTGATTTTGGATTTTCAAAAGTTCTCGTGCTTTTATTAAAATGTCGCTTGCTGATAAAGCATTTACGCTTACAGTTTGAGCAATTTCACTTTCACTTGCGGCACAAAGTTTTTCAAGATTTCCATATTTTTTCATTAAAATTTTATCTTTTTGCGGACCAATGTGTGGCAATTTTATAAACGGAGAAATTGTATTTTCTTTTGTACGCAGATTTTGGTTTCGGCTAGTTGCAAATCGGTGAGTTTCGTCTCGAACTCTTTGTAAAAGTCGTAAAGCGTCGCTTCTTTTTGGCAAGCAAATTGGTTTTGATGAGTGAGGTCGCCAAATTTCTTCATCACGTTTTGCAAGTCCAGCGATTGGAATTTCAAGTTGTAAAGCATCTAAAACGCCTTGAACTGCATTTACTTGACCAATTCCGCCATCAATCAAAATTAAATCCGGAAGTTCTTTGCCTTCGTTCAAAAGTCTTGTGTATCGACGCGTGGTTGCTTCACGCATTGACTGAAAATCATCAATAATTCCGTCTGTTGTTTTTAAGCGAAAATATCTGTAATTTTTTTTGTCTGGATTTCCGTTGTAAAAACTGATTAAACTTGCAACTGGAAATTTTCCGCCAATATGAGCAATATCAAAACCTTCTATGCGAACTGGCAGTTTTGGAAGCGACAAAACTTTTTGCAATTCTTCCATCGCTGGAAAGTCGCCACGTTCTCTTAAACGACGGATTATATCTTCGTGTGCGTTTTGCCGAGCCATATTTATTGCAGCCAAGTGAAGTTTTGCTTGCGGAAGTTTTTCATTTACTGGAATGATTTTTGTTTTTACTTTAAACTCTTCGCTAAACCATCGAACAATATTTTCTTCGTCTGCGGATTTTTCTTCACGGATAAAATTTGCACTTTTATTTGCGGATTTTTCTTCGAGCACAACTTCGCTGATTTTAGAAAAATTTGCAGTTTTTTTAGCGGAACTTTCTCTTGTCGCAGCGGAACTTTCTCTTAACTCAGCGTTGCCCGCACTTGCGCCAGCGAAATTTGCACTTGCGCCAGCGTCGCTCTCGCTTGCGCCAGCAAAATCAGCAAAATCGGCAACTTTAAGCGCATATTTTTTTTCATCAAAATCAATCTTTTTTGCAAAGTTAGCATTAGAACCGCCCACATTTATGCTAGCGAAATTTGCACTTGTGCTAGCGAAATCAGAATCATCAAAATCATCAGCGAAATTAAAATCAGAATTTAAAATTGCAAGTTCTGAGGAAATATAAATTTTTTGCGGAATCAAATCTTTTTGCGTGTAATATGCGCTCATAAATTCTTCGAGCAAATCGTAATCTTCGTTCAAACTTACAGTTCTGTAATTGTCGCGTCCCAAAAGTTTTCCTTGACGCATTTTCAAAACTGTAAAACTCACAAGTTCGCCTTCACGCCAAGACGCAATGTAATCACATTCATCTTCATCAAAATTTTCCACAATATTTTGATTTTGCAAAACCAAAAGTGCTTTTAGTCCGTCGCGAAGTCTAGCCGCTTTTTCAAAATTTAATTCGTTCGCAGCTTTTTTCATTTCAGATTCAATTTTTTGAATAGTATTTTGACCTTTATTCTCAAGAAGTTCTGAAATTTCTTCGATAAATTCATTATAAGCGGATTGTTCGATTTTGTTGCAGCAAGGCGCTTTGCATTTTCCAATGTGATAATACATGCAAGGCGATTGTCTTTTTTTCAAAGTTTTGCAGTGACGCAGCGGATAAATTTCGTACAAGGTTTCTAAAAAAGTGTCTAATGCACTTGCGTCAGGAAATGGACCAAAATAAGAACTTCCGTCTTGAATTATTGTGCGAGTTTTAAAAATACGCGGAAACTTTTCGTTTGTAATTCGCAAAACTGGATAAGATTTTCCGTCTTTTAAGTTAATGTTGTAGCGAGGCGAATATTTTTTGATTAAATTGTTTTCGAGCAAAAACGCTTCGTATTCATTATTTGTTGTAATGTATTCAAT
>CAZLXK010000364.1:1492-2212 GCA_964563305.1 uncultured Treponema sp. | reverse complement strand
AAACATAACTTGAGTACATAAAAAAAAAACTGTATTCTATTAAATCTATTGAATAATCTGATAAAAAATCTGATAAATTTCAAATCCTAAAACCGCAAAATATGGAGGCAATTATGCAACTCAATGGTTCTCAGATTGTTGTTGAATGTTTAGTTGAACAAGGCGTTGATACAGTTTTTGGTTATCCTGGAGGATGTATTTTAAATATTTATGATGAACTTTACAAAAATTCATCTCGAATTACGCACATTTTAACTGCTCACGAACAAGGTGCGGCTCACGCTGCTGACGGTTATGCTCGTGCTAGTGGAAAAGTTGGAGTTTGTATGGCAACAAGCGGACCGGGAGCAACAAATCTTGTAACTGGAATTGCAACCGCTTATATGGATTCAATTCCGATTGTTGCAATAACTTGTAACGTAGGAAAGTCTTTGCTTGGTCGCGATTCGTTTCAAGAAATCGACATTACCGGCGTTACTTTGCCAATCACAAAACACAATTTTCTTGTAAAAGACATTAAAGATTTAGCACAAACAATCCGTGAAGCGTTTTTAATTGCAAAATCTGGTCGTCCGGGTCCAGTTTTAATTGACATTTTAAAAGATGTAACTGCATTAAATAATATGTATGAATTTGAACCTTCAAAAAATCCTGATGAACTTGCATTAGCGTCTTTGTCGCACAACACTTTTAGGCGAGCAGTTTCAAAACCTCAAGTTG
>CAZLXK010000364.1:0-1482 GCA_964563305.1 uncultured Treponema sp. | reverse complement strand
CGGCAGAACTTATAAATTCTAGTGAACGTCCAATAATTTACGCTGGCGGCGGAGTTAAAATTTCTGGTGCGGAAGAAGAACTTTTAACTTTTGCTCATAAAGCACAAATTCCAGTTAGCGAAAGTTTAATGGCACGCGATTGTTTTCCTTCAAGCGATACACTTTGTACTTGGATGGTTGGAATGCACGGAACTTACGCGAGCAATATGGGAATTACGGAAAGCGATTTAGTGATTGCGATTGGAGCAAGATTTTCTGACAGAGTTTACGGAGATGCTTCAAAGTTTGCACAAAGAGCCAAAATTTTGCACATTGATATTGATCCTGCAGAAATCAACAAAAATATTTTAGCGGACGCAAGTGTTGTAGGCGATGTAAAAGAAGTTCTTACAAAACTTATTCCGTTAGTTCAAGAGGCAAAACACGCTGATTGGATAAATCAAATTGCTGAATGGAAGAAAAAATATCCAAAGTCTTACGATAAAAATCCAAAAGATTCAATAAATCCAAAATTTATTTGCGAGCACATTCATTCTGTTGTGGGCGATGATTGTTTTATTACCACAGAAGTTGGTCAGCATCAAATGTGGACGGCACAATTTTATCCTTTTGGAAAAAAGCGTCGATTTATAACTTCTGGCGGTTTAGGCACAATGGGTTACGGAACTGGAGCCGCGATTGGAGTTTCACTTGCAAAAACTGGCAGCCGAGTTGTTCATATTGCGGGCGACGGTTCGTTTAGAATGAACTGCAACGAACTTGCGACAATTTCGCATTACAACTTGCCGGTTGTGATTGTTGTGGAAAATAACAACGCACTTGGAAACGTTAGAATGTGGCAGCGACTTTTTTACGGCAAGCGATTTAGTCAGACAACTTTAGATTTTGGTCCTGATTGGGTAAAACTTGCGGACGCTTACGGAATTCAAGGTTACCGTGCGACTAATGCAAAAGAGTTTGAAAAAGTTTTTGATCAAGCGTTTAAGTCTGGCAAGGCGGCGATTATTGACGCTCGTGTAGACAAAGACGAAATGGTTTTGCCAATGGTTCCTGGAGGAAAGCCAATTTATTCAATGATAATGGAACTTTCTGCCGAAGTTATGAATTAAATTTTTAATTTGGAGCGAATCTCTTGACTTACGGTCGCCCTTTCGCACTTGCGCTTTCGTTCATCTCAGGCAAAAAAAATACGGTGGTTGAGCGTGGCTAAACCACCAACTGTATTGTATTTTAGCTGACACTTAGCACGCATTACTTCAAAAGTTGACTCTGTAATAAAAAGACGGCGACACGGACGTCGCCGTAAAACTGCAAAGACTTTGAGAATTTTCGCAAAGCGAAAATTCTTGTAATAGACAGGAGGTCGAGATGCTACACGGCGGGCTAAATTTTTTGCAAGAAAGTGTCAGTCAATTTCTAACGGCTGTGCGTCAACAAAGGGGCGGGTGGCAAAAGCCATCCGCCCCGCTTAGCTAAGCAAAT
>CAZLXK010000363.1:0-2213 GCA_964563305.1 uncultured Treponema sp. | reverse complement strand
CCGTTTTCACTTCATTCTTGCTTTGCAAGAACGAGCCTTCGGCTCGCCCTTACAGCGCGGGCTAAGTTTTTTCAGTTAAAAAATCAGACTTTTTAAGTAAGATTTATTCTCCAAAATTTTTATTCAAATATTCATCTACTTTTTTAACAGTAATTTCATCATTTATAAAACGACAAACTGATTTTATCTTTGCAATAATCATAAGACGCTGAACTTCTTTTTGATCAACTCCGCGACTTTGCATATAAAACAAAATATCATTTGCGAGTTTTCCAATTGTTGCTCCGTGCCTACCTTCAACTGCTTCTTCATCACAAAGAATTACCGGCAAGGTTTTATTCACAACTTTTGGCGAAAGAAGCAAAACATTTTCTTGTTCATCACCTTTTGAATCAACACAACCTTTTACAAAATTTATTGTTCCGCGCCAAGTTTTTGTTGAATTATCTTCACAAATTCCATCGGCAAACATAAAACTTTGAGTTTCTCTGCCAGTTTGGTTTGCAACATAATTTATATCAAAATTAGAATTTTTATTTGCAAAATAAACTTGATGTCCATTAAAACTCGATTTGTAGCCGGAAAGCTCTTGATGATTTCCCAAATAAACATTTTTTGAGCCAAAATAAATTTCGTTCAAATTAACAAGAGCGTTTTCTTGCACAAAAGAACCAATGCTCACAAAATTTAAATTTTGTCCTTCAGAAAAATTTATTATATTTAAATTAAGTTTTGCATTATTTTTTACAAAAAGTCGAATTCTTATTCCCAAAGTTCCTAAAGCATTTTCATCAGAATTAAAAGTAAAAACAAAATTTGAAAGCGAATTTTCTTCTGCAATAAGAACAAAATCTTTTGCTTTATTTTCATTTTGAAGCAACGTCAAGTCAATTTTTATTGCATTTTTTTCTGAATAATTTGAAGGAATTCTAAAAACTAAAGAATTTGAATTATTTATGCAAAACGAATCAAAAATATTGTCGAAAAGATTTCCTAATCCAGTTTCAATATTTTTAATTTCTTGAGGCAAAGATATAAATTCTTCTTCTTTAAAATCAAGTTTTTCGTCTGGAACATTTATAGAAAAATCTGCATCAGTTAAATTTTCTGCCGTAAGATGAGTTTTATTTATTTTTAGAAAATTCCAAGTTAAACTAGGAAATTGATTTACATCAACATCTATTTTTTTTGTATCTGCCATTTTTTTTCTCCAATCTTGATTTCAGACTAAAATTACAAAGTGCCTTTCATTTCAAGTTGAATTAAATTGTTCATTTCAACTGCATATTCTAAAGGAAGTTCTTTACTTACAGGATTTGCAAATCCGCTTACAATCATTGCTCTTGCATCTTCTTCGCTAATTCCACGACTCATCAAATAAAAAATTGCTTTGTTTGAAATTCGACCAATTTTTGCTTCGTGCCCAATATCACAATCATCAGTTCGAATGTCCATTGCAGGAATTGTGTCAGAGCGACTTTTTGAATCAAGCATTAAACTTGAACAATCAACACTTGCTTTTGAATGTAAAGCACTTTCTTTTACTTGAATTGATGAACGATAAGTGCAAACGCCGCCACTTTTAGAAATTGATTTTGTATTTATAACAGTAGAAGTATTTTTTCCAATGTGAATCATTTTTGCACCAGTATCAAGATTTTGACCTTCGCCAGCAAAAGTAATTCCTGTAAACTCGCAACTAGAATTGTCGCCTTTTAAAATTGTTGTTGGATAAAGATACGAAATATGACTTCCAAAACTGCCACTTACCCATTCCATTCGAGCATTTTCTTCAACAAGAGCACGTTTTGTGTTCAAGTTATACATATTTTTAGACCAATTTTCGATTGTAGAATATCTGAGCCGAGCATTTTTCTTTACGTAAAGTTCAACACAACCAGCGTGAAGATTTGCAACATTGTATTTTGGAGCAGAACAACCTTCAATAAAATGCAAATCCGCACCTTCATCAACAATAATCAAAGTGTGTTCAAACTGACCTGCTCCAGCGGCATTTAATCTAAAATAAGATTGAAGTGGAATTTTTACTTTTACATTTTTAGGAACATAAACGAAACTTCCGCCACTCCAAAGAGCTCCGTGCAATGCAGCAAATTTATGATCAGTTGGAGGAACAAGATGCATAAAATAATCTTTTACCATTTGACCATATTCTTCTGACTTTAAGGCACTTTCAAAATCAGTGTAAACAA
>CAZLXK010000362.1:0-2234 GCA_964563305.1 uncultured Treponema sp. | reverse complement strand
GAATGATTCCGTTCCTCTATAAACAAGGCGATGCAAAGGCGACAGAAAATCTTCCATTTGCAAATGGCGACTACATTTTTGTTCCGGGCGCAAAGAAGATGATTGCGGAAAAATTGCCTAGCATAAAAGCATACGCGGTGCGCGCCGACGGCTCGGTGGCGGAATTTGAGCTTACGACAGGAGAAATGACCGACGACGAGCGCAGGATTATTCAGGCGGGATGCTTGATTAACTTCTACAAGAAATAAAATTTTGTTCTAAAAATCAAAAATCTAACAGAAAAGGCTGCTTGAAAATTTCAGGCAGCCTTTTTTTTATGTGTAAATTTTAAAAATTTTTTCCAACAAAAAATTCGCTCTAATGCTATAGCATTAGAGCAGCTTGACTAAGCTGCTCTAATCGCGAAAACTCGCTAACGCTCGTTTTCGCGATTAGAAATCGAAGGAAGAGATTTTTATGAGCGATGTGCGGACTTTTGGAAAATTTGAAATAGAAATTTTAAATGCCATTCTTAATCTTGATAAAAAAGAAAAAACTGTAACTGTAAAAAATATTCTTGAAAATCTTCCAGCTTTTGAGAAAATATTCGACTCTACTACTCAAAATAAAACTACTTACTTCTCTATAAAAGACAACGTGTTTAAGCGGAAAAACGAGGAAATTCCTAAAAGCATAAATGTTCCAAAAGACACGGAAAGAATTCTTTGCGGCTTTGTTTTGCTTATGGAGTATTTGATTAAGAAAGAATATTTATTTGAAATTAAAGAAAATACTGATTATGACTTTTTCTTTCCAACGGAAGATTATTTTATAACTGAAAAACTTGGAGAAATCAAAGACCGCCTGAAAAACTTATGGAACAGCGTTTTTATAGTTACGTTCAAAATGAAAGAACTTGGACAAAATAATTTTGAAGAACGAGAGCTTCACAATGAGAAAATGAATAATCTGTGGACAAGATTAATTGCGATTGTATCAATACTTGTTTCTATTGCCTCTGTTGTTGTTGATTTTTTTAATAGAAAATAAATTTTGGAGGATTTTTATGAAAAGAAAATTTTTTTTAGCCGTTCTGATTTTTCAGGCGGCAGTTTTTGGCGCGTTTGCGGCGAATCCCGCAAGCGATTTTAGGTTTGTACTTAATACTGATAAAGATGGCACAGAATGGGTTGCGATAGGGGGTCTTCGCAATGAGAAAATAAACGAGCTTGAAATTCCGGCTGAAATAAAGGGTGTGCCTGTTAGAGATGTTACTATCGTCAATTTTTTATCACGAAATCCAGTTACTTTGCCAGATGGAATCAAAAACTGTTACTTTAGGGATTGTACATTTACGTTAAGCCAATTGCCTAATTCGATAGAATATTTTACTGTGTCTGGTGCTAGTTCTCATGTTAAGCTTATGGGAAGTCTAAACAATCTTACGAATTTAAAAAAAGTTGTACTTAGCGGTGTTGAATTAGCAGATAAAAAATTTGTTTTCCGGTTCAAAGAATCTAAGATAGGTGATCGAGTTTGTAAAATTCAATTTCCAGATTACAATTTTAATGATACAAATATTGAAGAATTAGTTTTTGGGGAAGGCATAGAATTTATATGTCTTGCGGAATCCTTTGGGTGTAAAAATAGCAATTTAAAGAAAATAGTTTTTCCCTCTACATTAAAAGAATTTATAGTCCCAAGGTATTATGAATATTTGTGTAGGCAAAGAGACGTTTCTAAAATTGAATTTGTAATTCCAGAAAATATTGAACATATTGAAATCATTAATACTGATGGTAAGTTGCTGGAGCTTAGTTGGAGAGAAATTCTTGTTGATAATGATAGGGAACTATCTCTGAAAACACAGGCGCAGCTTATAGGTGTTTTTGAATCCAAGCAGGCGCAAAAAAAATTCGAGTTTGAAAATATCTTTGATTAAGCCGAAAAATTGCCTAGCATAAAAGCATACGCGGTGCGCGCCGACGGCACGGTGGCGGAATTTGAGCTTACGACAGGCGACATGACCGACGACGAGCGCAGGATTATTCAGGCGGGATGCCTGATTAACTTCTACAAGAAATAAATCATTGTGACGCGGCTTCCACTTGAATGCGGAGGCCGTTTTTTGTTAGAATATGCTAACAAATCAAAGACGAGGTTAAAAATGGATTTAAAAAATGTCAGGGTGGCGGACATCGTTTTCGCGGTTTTCAATATCATTTTCTTTTTTGGAAGCATTTTTATTTTTCACG
>CAZLXK010000361.1:0-2235 GCA_964563305.1 uncultured Treponema sp. | reverse complement strand
AAAAATGACTTGTTAAGTTTTGCTTAACAAGTCGGTTGTTTGAGTTGTGATTTTGTGAAGTTTGAAATTACAAAGCGTGATTTTCTTTATAATATTTTACACATTCTAAAATAAATGCAGTTGTAGTTTTGCCTTGATTTTTAGCAAGTTGTTTAATTTCCGCTTCTTCACTTTCAAGACAAGAAATTACAAGTCGCCCAGTTTTATGCTCGCCTTTGTTTAGCGTGCCTTTTTTTCGCCCTGAACCTTTACGCGAACCGCCCGCATTTTTTCTAGCACCGCCCCAATCGTTTTTATTTTCCATAGTTAACATCTCCTATTGCAACAGATAAAAGATATTCGCTTAAAGAAACACCTTTATCTTCCGCTTTTTTTATAATTTCTGACTTCTGTTTTTCTGTTACACGAAACGCAATCTGAACATTTTTTGTTATATCTTTATAATGTCCAAGAGTTCCTTTAGGGCGACCTACCTTCTTTTCTGATTTCATTTTATTTTCCTGCTATTCTCATAAAGATATTCAGGGGCAATATCAATATCATCATTCCACACGACTGTATAATGCTCTGCTTTTGCTTTCATAAAAAAATCAATATCTTTAAGTTTTTTAAAGAATGGGTCTTCAATTATTTTTTTACAATTAAAAATACGCTTCTTATTCTTTGGAAATGTCAAAAGAAGTGTATAATCTGCTTTTGGCTCAACATCAAGAACTGCCCATTTAAACATTTTGCAACCTCCTATTTCAATGGCTCAACCGATATAACTTCTCCTTTACTCATAAGAGAATCCCAAGATTTAAAAAGTTCTTCTCGGTGAAGAACAGCCCATGCTTCAACAATTTTCTTTTTATCTTTTGGAAACTTCCCGCTTGCTTTTGCTTTATTTATGTCAACAACGCAATCAAAGCCTTCGTAAAATGCGTGAAAATGTGGCGGATTGTGGTCATTTTTATACATATAAATTGTTATTCCGAAAAATCTGCTTATACTTGGCATATTTACTATTTCCTTATACTTATAATATATAATACCTTAATTATTTTGTCAAACAAAATAATTAAAGCAAGTTCACAATAAATTGAGTTAAGTTTTTCTTGAATTATTATAAAAATTCATTGATAATATTTTTATGAAGAAAAATAATACATTGATTTTTATCATATTTTTACTAACTTGTTTTTTGATTTCTTGTTCAGATGTTGACAACATCGATTCTTTCCCGACTGTAGATTATTCTAAACTTGTTCAAGATGATGCTTATAAAATTTCATCTTCAACAGATGCATTAACTGTTTTTAACCTTTGTTACAATGTTTATGGATATGGTGAATTTTCTGTAAGCGGAATAGCAACTCATACCGAGAGTGCTACAGTTATCGAAAATACTTATACAGAATCAATAACTTGCAATATTGAAAAAATCAAAGTTTATCATTCAGATGATTCAACTTCTGGCTTAACAGTTTCTAGTTTTTATGTTGATTTTATAAACGAAAATCAAGAAACGATGTCTTATTGTTATCAATGGCAATATAAAAACACAAACGCTTGGAAAAATGATAAAACATCAACTTGGAAACAAACTTCTACTTGGTACAAAAATGCAAATAATTCAACTCGCACAGATTGGAATATTTCTATAAACAAGTAAAATTTAACTAATTCTTAAATAACCTTCTGAATCTTTATAAACATAACCACTTTCAGAAGCAGCACTTGTTGGTAAATCTATAAGTTTTAATGTTTTACCAACTGGATTATATAAATTGAGTGTGATATCACAAGGTAAAGTTGAATAACTTGTAACATTTCTAGAACCTTTTGCTGTCATACCTATATAGAGAGTGCTTTCCTGTGCACTTGTGAGTTGTTTCCAATTTACTGCTTGTAATTTTTTATTTTTGAATAAAACGTTCATTCCGTAACCGCCACCACCTTGTTGCGTTTGTATATGGGCAAAACCAAATTTAGAATTATTATAAGTTATGATACCGTTTACTGCAGTAGATTCACTTGTATTCTTGATTGCTTCCCAAAATTTTTGTGTAGAATTGCCTGAATTAAATGCTAGTTGTGATTCTATTGATGTAGGATTTTCTTCATCCAAATACAATGGTCCTGAGGCAATACTTCCTACGAAAATACAATCATCATTAAAAGTTCCTTTATTTGCGGTTACATTTCCGCTACTATCCACAGAAAAATTGTCGCCTATGTTGATTGTGCCACCTT
>CAZLXK010000360.1:0-2235 GCA_964563305.1 uncultured Treponema sp. | reverse complement strand
GGTAAGCAACCGAAGGTTGCGACCACCTCCGCTAGCGATAAAAATTTGGGAACTCCAACGAAGCTCCATACTTCCGGTCGGAAAGTACAAACTTAAGATACTAAGAGAATTGTGAATCGGCAAGGAAAATTTTAAGATTTTTGAAAGATTCTTTGAATTTGCGGGAAACCGTCAAATTCTCTAGTAGAGAATTCATCAGAAACTCAGTGAGAATTTTAAAAAAGTCAGTGAGTTTTTAGAGAAAATTCAGTGAGAATTTGGTAGGAAAGAGAAAATATTGTTTTTATTTTAAATCAATATCTTCGCCATTCAACAAACGCTGCCGCAACTTAAATCTTTCTTCCTTATACTTAAAGTAATCTTCAAGTGAATAATCCTGCTGCATCATATTTGAAAGATGAAAAGACCAAAACACATTTGTTGTATGAGCTGGAGAAAGAATACAGTTATGCGCTTTGTCCCAATAATATTTTTGATACACGACCGCTTCATTATGAGTAAAATCAACACTATCCGCAGTTCTTTCTGCCATGTCGAAATTTTCGATTTTTATTCGTTTTAGCTGGATTGGATCTGTCAGATATCCTTTATGCATTTTTGCACAAGGATGTTTTTCACAGTAATTCAAAAGATTTCCTTTGTACGACGGAAAATCATAAAATGTTCCGCGCAACGCTTCTTTTAGCTGGTCGAAAATTGTTTGATACGAAATTTTATCAAATTCATCCAAATCAGAAAAACTAACACTTAAAAAAGCGAAGTACGACATTACTAAATCTAAATCAACACAAACTTCTTTTGTTGCAAATTCGCAGGCAGGATTAAAAAGCGTCAGCTCTTGGTCATGGTGAGTTTCAATTGTGTCTTGCTGACCGCCTTTAATAGACACAAATAAGAAACCGCTCCACCATTCGTTCCCAGTGCCAACTCCTGTTTTTCCGTTTTTTATCTGTTTGATTGCAAAATCTTGATAATTTGATTTTGTTATTACAACTTTTTTGCCTTTATATTGAAGTTCAGTGTTGTTAATAAGTTTTGCAAAACTCTGTCTTTGAATTCCAGAAGATGAACTTCCTTGTTCAGAATGGATTGAAATTATAGAAGAAACAATTTCATCACTTCCAAGTCGATTTTTTAATTCTTGAAAAAGTGGATTTGAATTATATTCATCATCAAAGAAATCATTATTTAAAAATTCTACAACAACTCCGCCAGAAAATGATTCAAGCTGCTTCAAAGTCAATTTGTTGTCATTCACAACTTTCCATTCGATAAGAACACGATTGCTTCTTGGTGTGCGTTTTTGGAAAAGTTCCGAGGGAACGTCGTATTGTCCAGTTTTTGCACAGACGTTAGACATCTTTGCTAAAATATTTTTTCCGAAATTGCTTAAAAACTTTCGTGCATCCAATCTTACTTGATTTTTGTTCATAAAAAACTCCTTTTGAACTTTATAGATTGAAATTAAACATTAAAAAAATCATGAAATGAAATATTTAGCCCATTTAATATTTTTTCAATGTTTTCGAGTGATATATTTCTCTTACCGCTTTCAACAGAAGCGTAATAAGACCTATCCATTTCAATTTTTAAAGCGAACTTTTCTTGCGAAAGTCCTAATTCTTGTCTAAGTTCTTTGCAACGGTTTCCAAACCAAATTTCTATTTTCATAACTGCCTTTTTTATTTTCAGACATTGTTGCTTATAAAACAACGGACTTTGAGCAACAATTTGTTGATATATTTCATTTTCTATGGTATTTTTATCATAAATGAATGAAATTTCTGAAATCCAAACCAAACTAAACCTCGCAGAAACATACTTTTCTACAAAAATCGAAGAAGAAAAACTGTTCAATATCCTTTTGAAATGAACAGATACTTTGACAAGCAATTTGTGGTTCTCCTTCATTCGCCTTTAAACAACAATCTCCGCTTAAACCAAAACGAACGCAACTTGCTCAGAAAATATTACTATTACGGAGTTTCTGACTGGCTTTCTGTTTTAAATATTCAGTCTTTTCCAAAATATCAGGCAGATAATGATGACAAATTGAATGTTTTGAATTCTTTTTTAAATCGTTGTGATGTTTACGGAAAAGAAAAAATCGTCAATTCAGTTGAAGAAAAATATAATCTACTAAAAGAAAAAAACATTTCTGACAATTCTAAAGCATGGCTTGAATGGTTCAACAATAAAAGAAAAGCAAATTCTAAATTTTCTCTTTTCATTTAT
>CAZLXK010000359.1:0-2235 GCA_964563305.1 uncultured Treponema sp. | reverse complement strand
GATTTCTGCAAAAAACACAATTGTGATTTCTTCACCATATCTTTCAAAACAAGACGTGAACAGATTTGTTTTTGTGTCAACAAAACTTATTTCAAACGGAACAAAAATCTTTGTAATCACAAAATCGCCTTCCGATGAATCAAAATCTAAAACACAAAACGAACTTGTAAAATCTTTGGAAAACGCAGGCGTTCAAGTTTTTGTAAAAGAAAATCTTAGCCAGAAAATCGCTGTCATTGACAAAAAAGTTCTTTGGTACGGAAGCGTGAACTTTCTTGGCTTTTCAGAACAAGATGATTGCTGTATGCGGATTTATTCATCACAAATTGCGTCGGAAGTTGAAGCGGAAATTATTGTAAGTTAGCGTATTGAATAATTTATTCTCCTCCCAATACTTTTCGCACCAAATTTTCCGTGATAATTCTTCGAATAAACGTGATATAATTTTTTTATGGCTTATTCCGAACTTATAAAAAATCTGGATACTTTGCGAACTTATGTGCGTAGTTTTTACATTTACGGATTTAAAACGCGCGAAAAGTTTTCTGCAAAAAGTGTGCGTACTTACGATGACGAAAAGCGTCGGCTTGAAAATTATCTTTCTGGCTATATGACGTTCCGCACGGACGAAAACGGAAAAGTAACGTTTCTTTCTATTGATAGCAGGCACATTTCGCATAATCCGCTTTATAAAATCTTTAAGGCAAAATCTTTTACAGCGATGGACATTTCGCTTCATTTTATGCTGATGGACATTCTTTCGGATTTCAACGGCGACAAAAAAAATGGAAAAACTCTTACTCAGATTCTTGATGAAATAATTGATGTTTACTTAAAAGATTTTTCTAGCGATGCAATTCCAGAAGAATCAACTTTGCGGAAAAAAATAAAAGAATACGAAGATTTAGGACTAATTTCTTCTATTAAAAATGGAAAGATTGTTAAATATTTTCGCCAGCCGATGACAGGTTTGCACGGCACAGAAGATGCGTTGGCTTTTTTTTCAGAAGTTGCTCTTTGCGGAGTTGTGGGAAGTTTTTTGTTTGATAAACTTTCGGCGGAGGAGCAGAAGGAAAGCGAGATTTTTCAGTTTAAGCATCATTACATAACTTCTTCTATTGAATCTGATTTTGTGGAACAGGTTTTTAATGCAATCCGCGGACATCGTTTTTTGATTATTGAACAAAAACGAAAGGACGATGACAGAACTTTTTCGAATCAAGTTGTTCCGCTTATGATTTACCAAAGCACGCAAGGCGGAAGAATGTATTTAATGGCTTATCGTCCGCACGGAAAATATTTTCTTGCTTTGCGTTTTGACTACATTGTAAAAATGGAAACTGGCGAAGTTTACGATGGATTTGAACAAAAGCGTGCCGAATTTGAAAGTTTGCGAAAAAATATTTGGGGCGTTGCGTTAAAGCAGAATAAAAAACACAACGACACAACAACAACGCACGTAACTTTTAAAATTCATTTTGAAGATGATGAAAAATTTATTTACAAGCGACTTTTGCGCGAAAAACGATGCGGAAAAGTAACGTTGCTTGATAAAAACAACGCTCAGTTTGACGCGGATGTTTTTGACCCGCAGGAAATAATTCCTTGGGCAAGAACGTTCATTTCGCGAATAACATATTTTAGTTGTTCGGATAAATACGTTTCTCGCCGCTTTTATGACGACATCCGCAAAATGAACAAAATGTACGTGCAATGACGTTCCAAAAGTTACAAAATGTCATTGTCGGGCTTGACCCGACAATCTATATTTACAAGTGTCATTTCGACAAGTGGTTGTTGAGCCTGTCGAAACACTCAATGACCACTAAATAGGAGAAATAAGATTGCTTTTTACAGAAATTTACAGTGCATATTACAACACAGTCGCTTCGATAATTGCTTCTGCACAAAAAGAAAGTCTTGATTCAGATTCGCTTTTTGAAATCGTAAAAGACTCTGCATTTCCAGAAAGTGTTATGACAATTCCAAGTGCGTTAGAAAGCCGAAAATGGCCGCTAATCAAAAATGACTTTACAACGAACATAAAAAACGCACCGACAATGCCACTTTCGCTTTTGCAAAAGCGCTGGCTAAAATCAATTTTGCACGACGAGCGGATTCTCCTTTTTGCCAGCGACAAAACGCTTGAACGACTTGAAACGCAACTTGAAAACGTTGAGCCGCTTTTTTCGGAAAATGATTTTTATCTTTACGACCAATATTCAGACGGCGACC
>CAZLXK010000358.1:0-2242 GCA_964563305.1 uncultured Treponema sp. | reverse complement strand
ACAAAAAAGAATGGCTTTCGCCACCTTTACAATCACGGCTAGGCTTTTTTGCAAGAAAGATTTTATCTCATAGATAATTCCGCGAGGTTTTTCAAACCTCGCGGAATTTTGTTTGCAATAAACATAAAACTTTTAAGATAAAATCTATTGCAGAAAAAAATCTCGCTAGCCACAAGTTCAGAGGACTTAGCCCCGATTGTAGCACCGCGACAGCGTTCTTGCGCAGCAAGAATGGAGTGAAAACGGAAGTGCGGGACTCGCAACGAAGTTTCGAGCGAAAAGCGGGTTTTGTTTGGGGCGGACGCTTAGCATAAAAAAGCAAAAAGAAATTCGCACTTTACTTGCAAAGCCTTTATTTTATATTGACAGATTCCCGTGTCGAGCACGGGAATGACAGTTTCTTGTGTTAAGTTAGGAAAATTCGCTCCAAAATCAAAATAAAAATCTTAAAATAAGTTTAAACTTTCTTTGCTTTTTGTAAATTTCATTGTAAAAGACTCTTAAAAATTATAAAATATAGTGCATATTAAATTCGATGAGGTTAATATGGCATATTTTTTTGAAGAACCTTCACACACTTTTGGTGAATATCTTCTTGTTCCTGGCTACACTTCTGCTGACTGCATTCCTGACAACGTTTCGCTTCGAACTCCAATCTGTCGCTTTAACAAGGCGGCTGGCGAAAAATCTCCACTTTATATGAACATTCCACTTACAAGTGCTGTTATGCAATCTGTTTCTGATGATAAAATGGCGATTGCTTTGGCGAAAGAAGGCGGAATTAGTTTTATTTACGGTTCGCAAACTATTGAAAACCAAGCGGCAATGGTTAGTCGCGTTAAGTCTTACAAGGCTGGCTTTGTTACTTCGGATTCAAATATTCGGCCGGAGCAAACTTTGACTGAAGTTGTTGATTTGATTGCGAAAACTGGACATTCGACTATTGCAGTTACTCAAGACGGAACTGCTCACGGTAAGCTTGAAGGAATTATTACTGAGCGAGATTTTAGAATTGATCACGTTAATCCTAATTCTAAGGTGAGCGAATATATGACGCCTTTTAAGGATTTGATTACTGGCCGCGACGGAATTTCTTTAAGTGACGCTAACGATTTGATTTGGGCACACAAAGTTAATCAACTTCCTGTTATTGATGAAAACGGAAATCTTATTTCTTTGGTTTTTAGAAAGGATTTTGATAGTCATCAGTCTTATCCGAAAGAACTTTTAGATTCTAAACATCGATATATTGTTGGTGCTGGAATAAATACTCGCGATTATATGCAACGAGTTCCGGCTTTGCTTGACGCTGGCGTGGACGTTATGACGCTTGATTCTTCTGAAGGTTTTACTGAATGGCAGCGTAGGGCTTTGCACGACATTCACGCTAACTGGCCAAATGCGAAAGTTGGTGCTGGCAATGTGGTTGACGGCGACGGTTTTAGATTTTTGGCTGAAGCGGGCGCTGATTTTGTTAAAATTGGAATTGGTGGCGGTTCGATTTGCATTACTCGTGAGCAAAAAGGCATTGGGCGAGGACAAGCGACTGCAACTATTGAAGTGGCTAAAGCTCGCGACGAATATTTTAAGGAAACTGGCATTTATGTTCCGATTTGTTCTGACGGCGGAATTGTTCACGACTATCACATTACTTTAGCTTTGGCGATGGGTGCGGATTTTGTTATGCTCGGGCGATATTTTGCTCGTTTTGATGAAAGTCCTACTAACAAACTTATTGTAAACGGAAATTATGTTAAAGAATATTGGGGCGAAGGTTCTAATCGTGCTCGCAACTGGCAGCGTTATGATTTGGGCGGCAAGGCAAGTATGGCTTTTGAAGAAGGCGTTGATTCTTACGTTCCTTACGCTGGACATTTGCACGACGGCGTTACTATGACGATGAGCAAGGTGATTCACACAATGTGCAACTGCGGTGCCTTAACGATTAGTGAACTTCAAGAAAAGGCGAAAATTACTTTGGTGAGTTCAACTACAATCAGCGAAGGTTCGGCTCACGATGTTGTTGTAAAAAATACTTCGATTAACTGATTTTTTTGCGGTTTTTTGATTGAACCGACAGTTCTTGACGCAAACCGCGAGTTTCTTGCGATAACTGCAAGTTCTCGAAGTAAACCGCGAGTTCACGCGAGCAAGTGTCAGTTCTCGACGCAAACCGCGAGTTTCTTGCGATAACTGCAAGTTCTCGACGCAACCGCGACTTCACGCGAGCAAGTGTCAGTTC
>CAZLXK010000357.1:0-2243 GCA_964563305.1 uncultured Treponema sp. | reverse complement strand
CATTTTTGGAATTCAAAATCTGAAAATTCAAGGTTTGCATATAAGCTCCGTAAAATGTCTTGAAAAATTAAGGAAATTTTTTGTAAAAATCCTCAAAACTTAAAACATCCAAACAGAACTTATTGCTAAAATTATTCAATGGAAATCGGTTTGTTTGCCATTTTTCGCTGAATTTCTGCGGCACGCGAAGCTGGCATTAAAGAAAGCCAATACGCTGTAAGCGAAGAAGAACCTTCTTCTTGGGCTTTTTCATCATTACGACGAAGGACATCAATTATATCTTGATCGTCCATTGCAAGAAGTATGTTTACAGCGGAACTTGGCTGCATTCCATTAAGATTTTGCACAATCTGTTCGATGTTCTTACTTCTATCATCGTATTTTTTTACTAAATTATTAAATGTTTTTTCTCTTTCTTCTTGAATTTTTTCTTTATCTTGAAGTTCTAAAGCGATTTGAGCATTATTATCTTCTTGCGTTTTAATGTCATTTTCGCGCTTATCAAGTTCTTCTGTGCGAATATCAAGTGCTTCAAGTCTTTTTGCAAAACGATCATTGTCTAAATCTGCTTCAACTAAATTTCTTGTAGAAGAAACTGGAGTTGATGTTTGTGGCTCAAGACGCAAAATTCTATAAACTGGCGCAAGAAAAGATTTCGCTTGAATTACGCCAAGAAAATCAAACCAAATAATTCCAAAGAGAACAAGAATTATTATTAAAAGTAAAAGTGTAAGAGATTTTAATAAATTTTTTGCCCTAGCCATAACATAATCATTTTATACTTTTTTGTTCTATCGTCAAGTTTTAACTTAAAGCGGCAATCGCTGTTCCTAAAGTAATATCATCATCAACACTAAGAAGTTCATAATAATATGATTTTTTTACAAGCAATTCTTCAAGATAAGCAACAATTCGCTCTTTAACTTTGTAAGTTTTGTAAAAAGTTGTTCCGTTGCAAACAATGCAAACTGGTTTTGTAGGATTTTTGCCTTCTTCACTTTTTATAACATTTGCAACTAAAATCGCAGAAGCAAGACGAGCACAGCGATCCATAAGAACATCAAGAATTTCATATAATTGAATATAATCTGACTCGTTTCCACTTTCGCTTAAAAGTTTTCCAAAAAGATTTTCGCTTGAATAAGGAAAATTCAAAAACAAATCTGTATCTTTTAGCGAAATTTCTTGAATTTCAAGCAATTTTGAAACTAAATTTTTAGAAAAAAGTCCTTCTTTTGCTGCCATTTTTATTGCTTCAAGACAAACTTTTGGCAAATACGCACCAGAAGATTTTTTTTCCATAAGTCCAGTTCCTGGACTGTCGCTTTTTTTGTCAAGTTCTTCATCAAAATCGCAAGAAGGCGCACCAGAAAATCTTCCGCTTTCACAAACAATAATTTGTTCTTGAAAATCTTGATATTTAGAATTTGCCTTTTGAATGTACGCAGAATTTAATCCAGTTCCTAAAATAAATCCAATGTAAGAAGAATATTCTTTTCCGCTCTGAACATCTGCGGCTCCGGCTAAAAGTGCTGCAACTGAATCATTTACCATTACAACATTTATGTCATTTTTCCAGCCGTGTTCTTTTAAGGCTTTTTTTAATTCTTTTCCAAGATAAGAGCCAACAACTTCTGGAGCTTTAACTTCTTTTCCAAAAGCGGTTAAAATTCCGTCTTTTTCTTTTGTGATTTTTACTGGATAAGAAAAGCAAAATCCGATATAAGACGCTTTGTCTTTTAAATGTTCAAGATTTTGTGCAATTTGATCAAAAAATTCTTTTTTAGAAAGTTCTTTTTCGATTCCTGGCATTTTTGTTTTTTGAAGTTCTGAAATTTTTGGCTTGCTTGATTCATCAAAATTAACTAAACAAGAACGAAAATTTGTTCCGCCCGCATCAATTACAATTACTGATTTTGAAAGGATTTTTTCTTTTGGCGGATTTGCATAAGTTAAAATCATTTCTTCGCTAGCTTTTTTCCTAGACAAACCGTTATCCATATCGACTAAAAGTGAATTTACAATTTCTGTTACGTAATCAAGTGTGTTTTTTTTAATATCGTAATGATGATTTTCAAAAAAATTGATTGTTTTTTCTTGCATTTTTTTCTCCAAAGAAACTTTTTTGTTGAAATTTTGTTCAAAGTTCGACTTTTTTTGCAGATTTGGAAAATTTGAAAAAGCAAAGTTTGGAAAGCCGAAGTTTAAACTTTTAGAATGATAATCTTATTTTATCAAGATAA
>CAZLXK010000356.1:0-2253 GCA_964563305.1 uncultured Treponema sp. | reverse complement strand
CAGGCGAAGATGTAAAAATCGTAATCAACAAAAAAGATTCGAATAAATATTAAAAGATTGAACGTCATTCTAAACTAGTTTCAGAAACTACAAACGCTTAGTACAAAAAATTTTAGCTCAAGCGTAAAATTTTCTGCAAAAACTGGCACTTAGCAAAAAAAACGCAGAATCTAAAAATCAGAAAATATTTTACAAAACAAAATCTAAAAACTTATTAACATACTAAGAAATTATTTATAACATTAACCTATCATAAATCATTTTGGAGGCAAATATGACAAACGTTGAAAAAGTAAACGATTTTCTTGACAAAGCAAAAGTATTTTATTTTCTTACGACTGACAAAGATCAGCCAAAGGGTAGGCCGTTCGGTTTTCATTTGCTTGATGATGGAAAACTTTATTTTGGTTGCGGAACATTTAAAAATGTGTTCAAGCAAGTTTTAGCAAATCCAAAAGTTGAAGTTCTCGCGGTAAATGGCAATGAGTTTATGCGTTACGACGGAAAAGCAAAAATTGTAGAAAGTGCGGAACTTTTGGAAAAGGTTAGAAAAGAAATGCCAGAAATTATGTCGCTTTACGACAAAAACGGTTGGAAAATGGGACTTTTTTATCTTGAAAACGGACACGCAGAAATTCGTGGAATTTTAGATTTAAAAGAAGAATTCGATTTATAACAGTTCTTGCGTCATTGCGAGAAGCAAAGCGACGTGGCAATCAACTGACAGTTAGCACAGAAAAAAATCGCTGTGCTAACCGTCACTTTGTTAAATTAAGTCACTTCACAAAATCAAAATCACCAAGTTCGAGTATACAAAGAATTTTTTGCTACAGCGTCAGGCAAATTTGAGCAAGTTAAAGTAAGACCTTGATCAGTTAATGAATAATCAAAAACCCAGCGTTCATTTACACGAGTTTTAGTTTCATCAAAAAATGAACGAGAATAATCTTTAGTTTCTTTTTTGTAAGCGTTAAAGAAAATCTGATTTTCAGAAGCGGTCCAATATCCTTCCCATTCAGTTTCAAGTTGATTTTGTTCGATAAGTTTTACTTCCATGTCGCCGTCATAATCAATTTCGATTTTTACAAAATAATTTGCATTGTTAAAAACCCAATCGCCTACAATCGCAAAAGAATTTCCAGCTTGAGCCTGAATGTTTCGTTTTGGTTTAGCAAAAGCGGTTCCCAAAAGTGCTAAAAGAATTACAGAAAACGCAAAAATTTTTTTTGTCATAAAATCCTCCAAAAGATTTTGATTTATAAAAGCGAAAGTTCAACTTTAAAATTTTAATTTTAAAAGCCAAATTTTCGCTAATCTCACTTCAGTTGTAGAATTCTAAACACAAAAGAACAATCCTAAAAACAAAAGATTATGTCTTTAACAAAAGATTATTAAAAGTCTAGCGTTATTGCAACAAGTTCCAGTTTTCTAATCTTAAGCGTCGCTTCTCGTAGCAAAGTGTCATTTAGCACGCGTTACTTCGAGAATTGAGCGTAAAATAAAAAAATGCCGACAAGGACGTCGGCGTAAATCACAGAAGATCTTGAGAATTTTTGCGAAGCGAAAATTCTTGCAATCGACAGGATGTCGACATTAATTCAAAACTTTAGAAAAGCCTTTGCCGTCGCGCAAAAATCCCATCTTTGAAAGATAAGCGTCGTGAACTGGACTTGTTGATGTTGCCACAACTTTTCTAAAACCTTCCGCCGCAAGATAAGCGTAAAGAAATTTTCCTACAGAACAATCGCGATAACTTGGCTGAGTGTAATCAATTTTTATATCAAAATGATTTTCAGTTTCGTTGCCAGCGAAAATTCCCACAGGAGATGCTCCATCACAAATCAAAAAAACTTTTTTACAATCAGCAATTCCTTCAACATCAGAAAAATATTTTTTAATATCATCTTTGTACGAATCAAAGAAAAATTTAACAAATGAATCATCAGCATTTACAGAAACAACCGAATATTTTTTTTGCGAATTCATCAATCTGTAAAGATTTATAACGTTAATTATAATCAAACAAAAATTCATTACCGCAAGTGGATAAGCGTGAACAATCGTTGCGTAAATTACAGAAATAACATTTCCAATCGTGTTAATAAGACGCAACTTTACAACCGAAGTCATAAGCATTGAAACAACAACTAAAATTGAACCAATGTAACCAACGATTTCTAAAATAACTTTTAAATCCATAAAAACAAACACTCCTTTTGTATTTTGTCATGCTGAACTTGATAGCCTTCGGCG
>CAZLXK010000355.1:0-2260 GCA_964563305.1 uncultured Treponema sp. | reverse complement strand
TATGTGCCAAAATAAGTGTTGGCTTTTGCACTTTTTCAATTATATTTGCCATTGTAAAAGTTTTACCAGAACCTGTAACTCCTAGAAGTGTCTGGAATTTTTTACCTTCATTTATTCCTTTTACTAAGTAATCTATTGCCTGTGGTTGATCACCCGTTGGCTTAAAATCTGAATGTAATTCGAACATAAATTTCTCCCTTAATAATTCTACTATATATTTATACCATTTTTCCCATAAAAAAACAAGATATACAAATGAAAACCCTCCATCTATTCTGGAGGATTTTTATATTATAATATTTTTTTGTTTTCTAATTCTTTACAAGTTTTTTCTTCCCAACTAGATGCTTGTACTTCAGCAATATGTTCTTTTTCCAATATTAACATTAAAATTCTTGATAGACCTATTCCACCTCCAATTGTATATGGCAATTCTTTATTTAATATTTTTTGGTGATATGGTAGCTCTATCCTATCCATGCATTTTGATTTTTCTAACTGATATTTCAGTGTTTTTTCATCTACCCTTATTCCCATAGAACTAATTTCAATTGCTTTAGATAAAGTCTTAGAATAAATCAATAAATCTCCATCTAACTTCCAATCGTCATAATCAGGGCTTCTTTTATCGTGTTTAATTCCCGATTTTAGTTCATCTCCAATTCCTATTATAAATACCGCTCTTTTCTCTTGTGTTATTAATTGTTCTCTTTTTTCTGGATTTATGTCAGGATATAAATCTTCAAGTTCTTGACTTGTTATAAATGTAATACTTTTAGGTAAGTCTAATGTTAAATAATGATACTTTTGCTTCATAAAAATTGATGTTTGTCTAATAGATTTATATATTGCTTTTACAGTATCTTTTAAATACTCAATTGTTCTATCATTTTTATCAATAACTTTTTCCCAATCCCATTGCTCTACATATAAAGAATGAATGTCATCTACAATTTCATCTTTTCTTATTGCTTTCATATCAGTATATATTCCAGAATGCATCGGAAAACAATATTTTCCTAAGGCTTCTCTTTTCCATTTGGCTAACGAATGGACTATTTCAAAATCCTCGCCTCCTTTTTTAAATTTAACAGCCTCTTCTATTCCTGTTAATTGATCTTGAAGCCCTGTTGATGTTTTCAAAAATATCGGACTTTGAACTTTAGTGAGTTCTAACCTTATTTCTAATTGATTTTCAAAGTGTTTTTTTATTTCTGAAATTTGTTTTACTGTTTCTAAATAACTAAATTCCTTTTTCATTTTAGTTCCCCCTTTCACAAAAAATCCCCGTATCATCCTACTATAAGGACGAATACGGGGATCCGCGGTGCCACCTTAATTTATTACTAAAATAAAAAATAAACACAATATATCAAAAGTCTTTTTAAAAAACTTATTATTGCTTAGTAATCTCTTTTTTCTGCTCCAACAAGCATAGCAATTAGATAACGGTTTGCTTCCGAACTAGCCTACTAAAATTTCTTTTTTCGGTAGTTTGCTCAGAGGTGTTCTTTCGCAATACATTCATAATTGGTTCACACTATACCCAACTCACTGATATGAATTATAAAGTTACTTTTCCTCTTCAACGCTTTTTTATTATATCATTTTTTATATTTTTTGTCAATAAAAATAATTTATACAAAAAATAAAAGGTAAAAGTTTGTAACTCTTACCTTTTTAAGGAATTTTACTTTCCCCATTTTGTACTTGCAAATGGTGCACTATCCCATTTACTACCTTGTTCAAGTTTATGCATTTGGTGACCATTTGCGCAACGTTCACATTGACGATAATCAAATGGTACTCCAATAGGATTCCGCTCAAAGAATTCATCCATGCATTTTTGGCAAATTTGAATCAATTCTCTTTCTTGTTTCATACGTTGCAATTCAGTCATAGTAATTACTCCTTTTTATAATTTCAATCTGTAATTTATACATTTATTGAAACAGAGATGACTGGTCTCTTATTTAATTTTATATAAAATTTATTATAACACATTTAATTTAAAATATCAATATTATTCTTCACATCCACTACAATGAGAACAATGTCCACTACATTCTTCATCGTCTTCAACAAATTCATAGATGTCTTCTTTTATATATCCCACTTCTTTTTCAAGTTCTTCGACTCTTTTTTCAAGAAGTGCAATTTTTTCTAACATTTCTTTTTCAGACATAACTTATCCTCCTAAAAATAAAGAACCGTCCCAAATTTCGCGAAAAAAAGGACCGTCCCCAATTTTACACTTTTT
>CAZLXK010000354.1:0-2268 GCA_964563305.1 uncultured Treponema sp. | reverse complement strand
GGCATCCAGACAATGTAAAGTTTACTGGAAGCATTGAAGAAGATTTGTCTCGCCGAGATTTTACAATGAACGCAATCGCCGCTTCTTTAAAAGATGGAACTTTAATTGATCCTTTTGACGGAAGATCAGATATAAAAAATAAAATTATTCGCACTGTTGGAAATCCTTTTGACAGATTTAATGAAGATGGACTTCGGCCAGTTAGAGCAATTAGATTTGCAAGTCAATTAGGTTTTAAAATTGAAGAAAATACTTTTTTAGCATTAAAAGATAAAAATATTCTTGAAAAAGTAAAAAGCGTTTCTGTTGAAAGATTTAGAGACGAATTTTGTAAAATTTTGCAATGTGAAAAGCCAAGTTTGGGACTAAAACTTCTTGAAGAAAGCAAAATTTTGTCAGTTTTTATTCCAGAATTTGATGTTTGTCGCGGATGTTTGCAACAAGACGACAGAGGATTTCACGAATTTGATGTTGCTGACCATTTATTTTATGCTTGCGACGGTTCGCCAAAAGATAATTTAATTGTGCGACTTGCAGCGTTTTATCACGACATTGGAAAACCAGAAGCTCGTTCTACAGAAATTGTAAACGGACATGAGCGAATCCATTTTCATAAACACGAAATTTATTCAGCACAAAAATGCAAAACTTCTATGACCAAGTTGAAATTTTCAAATGCTGAAATCGAACAAGTTGTGCATTTAGTTCGCGAACATATGTTTTTTTACGAAAGTTCTTGGAGCGATGCGAGCGTTAGACGATTTATTATTCGCGTTGGAAAAGAAAATATTGAAAATCTTATGCTTTTGAGACTTGCTGATATTTATGGAATGCATAATTGTCCGCTTGTTGAAGGAAGTGCGACTTGGAATAATCTTCTTGAATTAAAAAATCGAATCATCAATGAAGAAAATAAAAAAAATGCCTTGTCGCTTAAAAATATGAAAGTAAATGGAAAAGATTTAATTGAAATCGGAATTCCTCAAGGCAAAATAATCGGGCAAATTTTAAATGAACTTTTTGAAACAATTACAGATTCGCCAAGTATGAATGAAAAAGAAAAGCTTCTCTTGCTTGCAAAAAATATTTATGAGCAAAAGTATAAAGTTTTAAATTGATTATGCATTTTTTGCATTTTCGGTGATTAAAAAAAAATTTATTCGGAATCTGTAAATAAAATATGTAGAAACTTTACTTATTCTGCTGACTAAAAAAATCAAACTTGATGATTTTAATTTTGTTTGTTTAAAAGCGAATTTTTTTCAAGTTTTTTAGAGATTTTATGAATTGCAAAAAATGTTAGCGGAATTATAAAGCAATTTGCACAAACCCAAGCAACTGGATCAGCGGCACAAACTGCAGTGTATGCAAATTTTGGAACAAATCCAAA
The DNA here is from genome assembly GCA_964563305.1 of uncultured Treponema sp. Lineage (GTDB taxonomy): Bacteria > Spirochaetota > Spirochaetia > Treponematales > Treponemataceae > Treponema_D. Next base: position 878 of record CAZLXK010000354.1, on the reverse strand, counting down.
TGCAACTGTGCAGCGAGCAATCATTTCAATTACGCCAGAAAGCATTGCTGTTCTTGAATAACCTAAACCTTGAACAGTTGGACGCAAAACGTTTAAAATTCCCAAAGTCCAATAGAAAAATCCCATAATTGTTGTGTATTTTCCTGCGGCACTTAATATAAAATCTTCGCTTGAACTTACAAAAAGTTTAGATAAATCCTTGCCAAAAAAGAACATTATTAAACTTGCAATAATTCCATAAGAAACAGAAACTAAAGTTCCTTGAAAAATACCTTTTTTTATATTTTTAACATTTCCTGCACCATAATTTTGACTTGCATAAGTAGAAACCGCAGTTCCAAAAGCATCGTAAGGACACATTAAAAACTGTTTAATTTTTGTGGCGGCAACAAATCCAGAAACATAAAGTGAACCTAAAACATTATTTGCTGCTTGCAAAATCATACTTCCGATTGCAGTAATCGAAAATTGTAATCCCATCGGAACGCCCATTCCAATTAAATTTTTACATTTTTGCCAATTCCACTTTTTATTTTCTGGACGGAAATGCAAAACTTCAAATTTTTTCACAATAAAAATAAGACACAAAAGTCCACTTAATGCTTGAGAAATTACAGTTGCTAAAGCCGCTCCAGCAACTCCAAATTTTATTACAAGAACAAAAAGTAAATCTAAGCCAACGTTTATAATTGTAGAAATTACAAGAAAAATGAAAGGCGTTTTTGAATCTCCAACTGCTCTTAAAATTCCCGAAAGAAAATTATATAAAAGCATAAAAGGAATTCCTAAAAAGATTATAAAAAGGTAAGAAAATGCGTCAGAAAAAATATCTTGTGGCGTGTTCATCCAAGTTAAAATTGTAGAACACAAAAGTGCAC
>CAZLXK010000353.1:0-2271 GCA_964563305.1 uncultured Treponema sp. | reverse complement strand
TTGGCAAGTAAAACTTAAAATTGAAAATCGGCAAACTGATAAATCGACAAATCAAAAAACGTAAAAAAATGAGGTAAAAAAAAATGGATTTAAAATCACTTTATCAAGAAATTTTAAATGAACACAATTTGCATCCGAGTCATAAAGGCATTACAGAAAATGCAACTTTAACTTTGCAAGGCGTAAATCCAAGTTGTGGCGATAATATTTATTTGCAATTAAAAATTGATGACAACGGAATTATAACTGACGGAAGTTTTAACGGCAGCGGTTGTGCAATTTCTCAGGCAAGTGTTGATATGATGCTTGACGATATTATTGGTCAGCCAAAAGAAAAAGCACAAAGTTTAGCGAAACTTTTTATGGATATGATTCAAGGCAAAGAAACTGACGATTCAAAACTTGAAGAACTCGATGAGGCTGCAAGTCTAAAAAATATAAGTATGATGCCGGCTCGCGTAAAATGTGCAGTTTTGGGTTGGCGAACAATGCAAGATATGCTTTCAAAAAATAAAACTGAAAGTTCTGCGTTTCAAAATCATTGTGAAGTTCCAAGTTACGATTTTTCTAAAAAATAATTTTTTACTGATTTAATTTTATACAAAACTTTATAAATTTTATGGTGATTTTTAATGAATAATGCAACAAAAGTATTTTTAAAATCAAAAGAAGATAAAGAAATTCAGCAAGGTTTTCCTTGGGTTTATGATAATGAAATTTCTTCAGTAAAGTTTTTTCTTGATGATGAAAAAGGAAACAAAATCAGCGAAACAACTTCGCTTGAAGATTCAAAAGTAAAAGATGGTTCTCTTGTGGAACTTTACACAAACGCTGGCGGATTTTTAGCAAGTGCGGTTATAAACAAAAAATCAAAAATTACTTTACGCATAATTTCTTATGAACACGTTGATAAAATTCTCGAAGATAAATATTCTTTTATTTCAAAAAAAATTAGAGATGCACTAAATATTCGCCGAGTAAATTTTACTGATTATGATTCTTACCGAGTGATTTTTGGAGAAGCGGATTTTCTTCCAGGTTTAATTGTTGAGCGTTATGTTTCAGATGAACAAATTTATCTTGTAGTTCAGTTTTTAGCTCTATCTTGCGAAGTTTTCCGTAAAGAAATTCTTGAAGTTCTTAAAGAAACTTTAGAACCTGATTTTATTTATGAGCGAAGCGATGTTAATGTTCGCGAAAAAGAAGGTCTTGAAGAAAAATCTGGCTGGATTGGAAAAGTTGGAAACGAAAAAATTGTAATTTCTGAAAATGAGCTTCATCTTGAAGTTGATATTGTACATGGTCAAAAAACTGGATATTTTCTCGATCAAAAATTTAATCGTGAGCGAATAAAATTATTTTGTCACGGAAAAAAAGTTTTAGATGCGTTTGCTCACACAGGAGCATTCGGTTTAAATGCAGTAAAAGCTGGAGCAAAAAAAGTTATAAGCGTGGACATAAGCGAAGATGCAGTTCAAACTATAAATAAAAATATTGAACTTAACAATGCACAAAACAAAATGTCTGCAATTTGTAAAGATGTTTTTGATTTACTTAAAGAATATGAATCTTTAGGCGAAAAATTTGATGTAATTATTTTGGATCCGCCCGCGTTTACAAAATCCGCAAAAGTAATAGAAAAAGCTTACGCTGGTTACAAAGAAATAAACTTAAGAGCAATGCGTCTTTTAAATGAAGGCGGAATTTTAGTTACGTGTTCTTGTTCGCATTATTTTGATGAAAATACATTTTATTCGATGATTATGCATTCAGCAAAAGATTCTCACAAAAAAGTTCAAGTTCTTGAAAAACGTGGTGCTTCTCCAGATCATCCAATTTTGCTTGGTTATCCAAAAAGCGAATATTTAAAATGTGCAATTTGCAGAGTTTTATAAAAAATTTAAAATCATCAAAATGGTAAAAAATGTCAGAAAATGAAAAAACAAATTGTGTAGTTTTGCTAGGTCCAACTGCGGTAGGAAAAACTTCTCTTGGCGTAAAAATTGCGTCTTATTTTTCTTGGGAAATTATTTCTGCGGATTCAAGGCAAGTTTATAAAGGTTTGAATTTGGGTAGCGGAAAAGATTTAAATGAATATTCGCTAATAAAAGAAAATCTTGACGGCACAAAATCAACAATAAAAATTCCTTATCATTTAATTGATATTACAACGCTCGAATCAGAATATAATTGCTACAATTTTCAAACTGATTTTTATAAACTTTTTAAGGAATTTGAAAAATCAAAAAAAATGCCATTTGTTGTTGGCGG
>CAZLXK010000352.1:0-2295 GCA_964563305.1 uncultured Treponema sp. | reverse complement strand
TATAAAGGATGTAAAAAGCCTACTTTTTGTGGGCAAGGAGTAAATATATGAAAGTCAAGAGCAATTAACTTGTTTGCTCTTGATGAAGAAAACACTCTTTTTTGTGAATGTATTTACTAAACTCTTCGCTCTGCATAAATCTCAACCATAAGTATTATAAGATTTTCTTCAAGAATCAGATTTTCAGATAAAGTCGTTAAAAAAATAGAAAACAACTCTTCGTTTTTTTTTAGTTAATTTATAAAAATTTTATAAATAAACATTTAATAAATGATTTTGTTACTCGAATTGGAAACGACATAATTCCAATAGAAGTAAAGTCCGCTGCAAATACGCGCTCAAAAAGTCTTGAGATTTATGCAAAGACTTTTTCACCTTCATACTCAATACGGATTTCTGCAAAAAATTTCGGATTTGAAAACAATATAAAATCAGTACCTTTGTACGCGATGTTCTGTATTAAAAACTAAAAAAATCAAAGTTATTTATTACGAAAGATAAAGAGAATTTTGTTGTTGAATCTGTTTAATTAGTTTATATTTTATTTAGGAGGCAAAGTTATGATGACTGCAGTCAAAGCATATTATGATGGAAAAACTTTTATTCCTCTCCAAAAGCATACATTCAAGCCAAGCCAGCAAGTTCTGATTGTTGTAGATGAAGACGATGACAGTAACGATGACACTCCGGCTCAAAAATTTCTGAAGCTTTCGTGGGAAGGAAACGAAAGTGCAGATGAAATTCTTGAAACAATAGAAAACGGACGGCATAATTCCGGTCGGTTCGAGGCGAAAAATGAGCTTTTTGATTGATACAAATATTCTTATCTATCGTCTTAAAAACTTAGGCAATGTGAATGCAAATTTCTTGAAATATAAAGCCGAACCGATGTATATTTCAGTTATTTCCTACGGCGAACTTGTGTATGGAGCAGAAAAATCACAATCTGTTGAAAAGAACCTTAAAACTGTAAAAGAAATTAAAACAATTTTCCCGCTTATTGATATTACTGCCGAAGTTATGGATATATTCGGTAAAATAAAAACTTACGTTCAAAAAATTGGAAAGCCAGTCGATGACATGGATTTGCTGATTGCTTCAACTGCACTTGTAAATAACCAAACATTGGTAACGCACAATACAAAACATTTTGAAAACATTCCGAATCTTAAAATCGCTGACTGGTTTTAACAATATTTTTATTATTAAATGAAAGCAAATAGGAATAGTAGTATAGCAAACCATAGTAAAACCCCGAAATAAAAACATTCATTTTCACTGAAAATGTGATATACTTAAATATACGAGGAGGCGACTTATGACAGCATTAAAAGGATATATAAACGGAAACACTATTATTGCGGAAGATTCGCTTCCGAATTCTTATGACGGAAAAGAAGTAATCATCACAATTCTAGACAAGAATTTTGAAACAGAAAAAATGCAAGAAAAAAAGAAGGCTCTAAAAGAACTTCACAGCGTTTTCGGCTCAATGACACACAAGGAAGCAGAAGACATTCGCAATCACCGTGTAAATTTCAATGAGCGTTTCTGATGCTCTATATGCTCGACACAAACATAGTCAGTTATCTTCTTGAAAAAAAAATCAGATTGTCGTGAACAGATTTGACGGAATTTTTCTTCAGAATGAAATAAGAATCTCGAATGTTGTCCATTATGAAATCCAGCGTGGAATTTTCTATAGGCAATCAAATAAGTTACAGCGTAATTTTGATATTTTCTGTAAACATATTCCAGTTGTGCCTATCACAGATGCGGACTTTTTACAAGCGGCTCGTATTTATGCGGATTTACGTCAAAAAGGGAAACTGATTGAAGACGCGGATATTTTTATTGGTGCGTCTGCACTTTCCAACAACGCAATTCTTGTAACAAACAATGAAGAACATCTCGGGCGAATTGCAGGTTTAAAAATTGAAAACTGGACAAAGTGATTGTTATCTAAAATGACAGAAACAAAGTATGATATGATTCATCCTTAACAAATCTTCCACAAATATATAAAAAATCTGAAAATTTATAAACCTCAACGCTAATATGTAAAAAAGGTAATAATTTTCAGAAATAAATTAAAATTTTTAGTAAAACGTAATGAAAAAGGATTAAAATATTTATAAAAAATCTGCCACTTTTTTTGTCACTCTTTTTTATTTTTGATTATAAAACTTGATAAAATTCAAAGTTTTTACTATATTTAGCGTAATAAATCTGAATGAATCAAGGTTATTTATTCCGAAAGACCGTTCGGGACGTTGAGGTCGCTGGTTCAAATCC
>CAZLXK010000351.1:0-2301 GCA_964563305.1 uncultured Treponema sp. | reverse complement strand
GTTTCGTCATCAATTTCCCAGTAAGGATTTTCTTCATATTTTGTTAAAAGTTCTGTGCTAATTTGATAAGGTCCACGCTTTTTTTTGGGAACGAGCGGAATTGGTTTTGTGTTGCCATTTTCGTCTGTAATTACAGCGGTTTTTCCTGCACTAAAATTTTGATTTTGATTAAGTTCTGATTTTGGTTGGTGAGCAAGGTCGAACCATTCAACCGATTCTGATTCAACTTTTTGTCGAGCATCTTCGTCCATTTTTGAAAAAATTTCATCTAAAGAAGAAGTTTGGCTTTGCGAGTTTTGATTTTTAAAATCTGAAAAATCGATTGTTTTATCTTTTGGATTTTGTGATTTTTCTTCGGGATTTTCAGTTTGAGCAAGAAAAGTGCCGCTTGTTGCAAAAGAAGTTTCACTTTCTTCGAGAAAATCGTCAGTTTTTTCGCGAGAAGTTTCGACTTCCTTATCAAAAGCGTCGCTTGTCGAAGAAAAATCGTCAGTTTTTTCGCGAGAACTGGCAGTTGTTGCAGAAAAAGTTGTACTTTCGTCAGCGAAAGAATTGGCGTTATCTAAATCCAAAGCCATATTTATTGCGTTATCCAAATCTTCGTCATCATTTTGATTTGCGAACGTGCCATTTTCGTCATTTTCATCAGAATTATTGTCGTCAGTGTAAAAAATATCTTCAAAATCTGCTTCTGTGGCGGAATTTTCAGTTTGCTCGAGAGAAGCGTCATTTGTCGCGGCCAAATTTTCATTTATCGTTGAAAAATCGTCAGTTTCGTCAGCAAAGTTTTCACTTTCCTCACCAAAACCGCCAGTTTCGCGTGAAAAATTTTGAGTTTTGTCGCGAGAAATTTCATCAGCGTCATCTTCATCAAAATTTATTTCATAATGAATTTCCTGATTTTGATTTTCGTCTTCTTCAAAACCAATCGAATCTTTTTCAAAACTTGAAATTATGTTATCAAAATCAAGGTCGTCGTTAAAATCGTCAGCATTTTCTGAAAAATCGTTAGAGTTTTGCGGATTTTCGGTTTGCGTTTTGTTAAAAATTGAACTTAAAGTTTGCGTATAATCTTTTTCTGCATTTTTAGCTTGCGGATTTTCGAAAGAAGTTTCAGTTTCGTTTCCTGTTACATTCCAAGGATCAGAAAAATATTTTGTTTCGTTTAGATTTTCTTCGGATTTTTGAGGATTTTGATTTCTTAAGTTTTCGCTAAAATTTTCTTTTGCTTGAGTTTGAGTTTGCGGATTTTCAAAATTTTCAGTGAAATTTTCAGTTGATTTTGCATTTTCTTTAGAAATTTCTGAATTTTCGCTTAAATTTTTTGCGTTTTCTTCAAGATTTTCTGATTTTTCGTCAAGTTTTTGTGAATTATTTTTAGGTTTTACGTTTCCTTCATCATCTAAAGACCAAATATCGTCGTTTGAATTTTTAAAATTTTCTGATTGGCTTTCAAAATTGTTTTCTTGAGCGGAAACGTCTTTATTAAAATCGTCAGAATCATCAAAATCAAAATTGTTTGCGTCAAGATTTTGTGTTTCTTTTAATTCTTCAGAATTTTCTTCGCTAAATTCATCAAATTTATCTTTGGATTTGTTATCAAAATCATCTTTATTATCAAAATCATCAAAAAGTTCAGAATTAGAATTTTCTGTTTGTTTAAAATCAATTTTTTCATCAGTTTTGTTTTTTAAATTATGCTTTTTTGCGTAAATTTTTGATGAAATTATAAACGCCAAAAGATATTCTGCAACTGCCAACAATATTGAAATTAAAACCAAAAAAATTATTTTCATAAATGCAACAGAACTTATGTCTGTGGCAGCGATTTTGTGAGCAGTTCGTTCAGCAATGGCGAGAGTAAAAAATGGAATTGGGCTGATTAAAAGTGCGACTGCTTTTTGCAAAGTCCATTTTGCTGAAAAACAAAAAATTCCTGCGGTTAAAGTGTAAATTGGAATTAAAATTGAAGAAAATCCGTAAGAATTTATTAATTTTTTGCCAAAAGCATAAAAAATATTGCTTGAATGTCCAAAATCTAAAAGTCCTAAAATTAATGAAATTGAAAATATTGCCGCTAGCAAAAATAAAATTATTCCTAAATATGCTGCATGTTTTTCTTTTTTAGTCATTTTTGCTTCCTTTGCGTTCTTGTTTTTTTGATTATCGGTTAAAAAAAAATCTAAATTAGAAATTTCTTGACTTGCTCGAAACTTCGTTGCAAGTTCATTGTCGCCATATTCTGCAATAAGTGTCAGTCAGTAAAGAGCGACAAGGATGTCGCGTCTGACTGTTGAAGTA
>CAZLXK010000350.1:0-2358 GCA_964563305.1 uncultured Treponema sp. | reverse complement strand
CAATCGGCGAGATAATTTTTGCTTCAAAAGAATTTCTGTAAACTTGCGGATAAAGAATTGAACTTGAACTTTCTGCGTTTACAAAAAATTTTGCACAAGTCCAACCTTGCCGAGCATTTTTTTCATAATAAAAAATTTCAACTTGATAAAGTCCTGCTTGAGGAAATTGAATTGTTGTAAAAGTTTTTATTTCATCACTTTGGGTAAAAGTAAGATTATTTTTTTTGGAATTTGACTTAACTTGAGTTACAACAAATTTTAGCGAACAATCATTTTTTAAGTTGTATTCTGCTTGAATTGAAGATAAAGTTTGCGTTTGCTTTTTTATAAAATCACTTTGCAAATTATTTTCTGTGTGGATTTTTAAATTTTCTGCTGCATCAAAAAATTTTGGTCTAAAATCTGCAAGTTCTAAAAATTCTGATTGCGAAAGTGGAACGTCTAAAAGTTGCTGACTTTGAACATTTGGAAAATGTGAGTAAATAAAATGTTCTGGTTTTATAAAAAGATAATCTGTTGTGTATTTTTGAACAGAAGTTTTCCCATTCATATAACCTGAATCCCAAGTACTGTCAATAAAATAATATTCGCCTTCAATTTTTACAAGATTCCAAGCGTGATTTGAACTTGTGCTTTTTTCATCAAGAAACGAAGTTCCAACTCCGCGAGCGTAACCGTGAACTTTTGTATTTGTAAATCCGAGCGTGTCTAAAAATTTTTTAAGAAGATTTGAATATCCTTCGCAAACTGCAAGCCCACTTTTTAAAACGCTTTCGTAATCTTGAGAAGGAATTGTTCCAGACCAAAAACTTTTTGCGTCATATTTTGTGTTCAAAGCAACAATGTCGTGTGCAATTTTTACTTTTAAAAAATCGTCAGTTGTGTTTGCATTTATAAAGTCACAACATTTTGAAATATAAACATTAGGATTTGAAGTTTTTAAATTTTTAATTTCAGCAGGGATTTTTTTTGCTAAATCTTCTGGCAAATCTGTTCTAAAAGAATATGCTTTTGAAAAATCTTTTGGAACTGCATACTTAAAACTTGTAGTTTCAAAATCACTTGAAGTTTTAGAATTTGAACTCTTTGACACAAAATCCACAAGTGACGAAATTTTTTCTTCGAGAAAATCAAGCGTTGTGCAGGAATTTAATGAAAATATAAAAATGTTAAGTGCAAAAATCGTCAAAAATGGAATAAAAAAGAACTTTAAGGTTAATTTCATAAGTAAATTATAAGTCTAAAAGTTAAAAAGTCAAACTTAAAGGTAATAAATATTACTTTTCAAAGAGTTCTAAAAATACAAAATGATTGCATAATTTTTTATATGGAAGCAGAAAAATCAGATGTTATGCAAGTTTTTGCTCAGAATTTAAAAAAGTGTAGAACAAACGCAGGACTTACGCAAAAGCAACTTTCAGAGCGACTTGAAATTTCTCAAAAACATCTTTCGTTTCTCGAAACTGGAACTCAATTTGCTTCGGCTTCCTTAATTGATAAAATTTGTGATGAACTAAAAATTTCTTGTGGCGATTTATTTTCTAGCGAAAAAGATGTAAATCAAAAGGAAGTTGATTTAATTTTTACGATGATTCAAAATTCTGTAGTTAGGCGACTTTCTGCGATTGAAAGCAAAATTGAAAGTTTAGAGGCGAAACTTGGCGAGTAAAAAAATGTGCGATGTTGATTTAATTAAAATACAAATTTTCAACTTCGTCCTTTATGTCTTCAAAAGCCAAAAGTTTATTTTTGTGAAATTCGTTTTTGATTTCTTGTCCGCGAATCGAGTTCAAAGAATCTTCAAAAAACAAAATGATGCCCTGCGCTGAATTTTGCTGCTCAAGCCTTTCCTGCGTATTTTTTATGCTTCCCTTCATTTTTTCCGATAGGTTCGGATTTTGAAGCGCGGGATTCACAACTTTTGAAAGAATCAGATTCAAAAGAGCCTCTTTTTCTGAATTGTAAAGTTCAGCTTTCAGTTCAGAAAGTTCTGCTCCAAACAATCTCGCGGCGGATTCAATTTGAGCTGTCCAAAAATCATAATCAGATTTTGTGTAATATTCGAAAGTTGGATGTGAAATTTTATTTCGAATTTCTTTTATATTTTTTAACAATTTGCGATTTTCAGATGTAAAAAAATTTCGTTCTTCAATCATCAAATCCGTCAATGGATTCCAAACACGTTCATCGAGTAAAACTACCAAAAGATAGTAAACGTCAAGATTTTCAAAACTAGTATAATTGTCTTTTCCAAGCCGTGTTTCAAGAATTTCATCAACAAGATGCCGCCAGTTCGGTGGAATAAGTGGCAAATGATTTTCCAGAAAATCGCAGAGCGGTTTTTACAGAACATACAGA
>CAZLXK010000349.1:0-2359 GCA_964563305.1 uncultured Treponema sp. | reverse complement strand
TTGCAGAGACCGCCTAACGGCGCACTTCCACGGCGGGCTAAGTCTTCTGTGGGGGGCGGCGGCGAAGCCGCCCCCCCCAGTCACTGCAACAATACTGTCATTTCTAACTTGTGGCTGGTGAGTCTGTCGAACCATCGGAATCTGTAAATAACAAAATACCAACTAGAGCGAAGCGAAAAAAAAATCTGTTACTAACACAACCGCCAGTTAGCAAATCCCAGTGTCAGTAGATTCTTCGGCTAAAGCCTCAGAATGACGAGATAAGTGTCAATCTGCAACCTAGTTTCTTAAAATCCAAAAATTTACTATAATAAAAGAATGGAAATAAAAGTTGACAGAAAAGCGGCAGTAAAAAAATTGCGAAGTTTAGTGCTTTATCCAAAAAACGGAATTGAAGCGTTTCGTTCTAAACTTGAAAAAAATTTTGATGTTGTTTTTCTTCCAAATCGTGTAGAAAATACAGAAAAAATTTACGGCAGCGTTAAATGTGATTATTTAATTCCAGAAGTTTATGTAAGTCACAGAATTATGCTTTATGTTCACGGCGGAAGTTTTGTAGGCGGTTCGCGAGAAAGTTGGCGATCTTTTTGTGCAAGTCTTGCAAACGCTTGCATGGCAAAACTTGTGCTTCCTGATTTTAGATTGCCACCGTCGCATCCTTTTCCTGCAGGACTTGAAGATGTGCAAACAGTTTTTAGAATGATGAAGGCAGAAGAAGAACTTTTAATTCAAAAATCTGATGATTCAAATGATTCAAAATCTGCAAGTTCAAATTCTTCGAGCGAAAATTCTTCTGATTCTAAGGTTGCTGATGAAAAATCTTCGAGCGTTGTTCCAGAAATCATACTTGCTGCTGACTCAAGCGGAGCGTCAATTTTAATGGCGTTAATGTTTTCTTTAAGCGAAAATTTCCGCAAGTCAATCAGTAAAATTATTTTGTTTTCGCCTTGGTTAAATCTCGGAACTAACGACAGCGTAATCGGCAATAAAAAAAAGCATGATGAAATTATTTCTAGCGAAGCTTTGCGTTTTGCTGCGGATTTGTACACTTATTCGAGCAACATAAAAAATCCTTTGATTTCGTCCTTAAATGCGAGCGTTCAAGATTTTAAGTTTTTTCCAGAATTTTATATTCAAAATGGCGAAGATGAAATTCTTTTGGAGCAAACATATAATTTTAAAAAACTTCTTGATGAAGCAAAAATAAAAAATACAATCGATGTTTTTCCAAAAATGATGTATATGTTTCAAATGGCTGATGATTTTTTGCCAGAAAGTCATTTAGCAATCGAAAAAATCGCAAAGTGGATAAATTTTAAGCCGCGTTTTGTTCAAGAAAGTCCATACAAAGCGTCAGTAAAAGGCCCCTATGTTTTTTAGTTAACGGTGGTTGAACTCGCAACGAAGTTTCAAGCGGTAAAGTCGAAACCAGCAAAACTTAACACAAAAGAATAAACAAATGCACTTCCATCAAGAACCCTGCTTTGAAAAACGGCTTCCGCGTTCGCTTCACCACTGGAAACTTCGTTGTGAATACTCTTGTGCAGATTGTTTTTCAAAGCAGAACTAACTTACCTAAAGGTAACTGCTTCCGTGCATTTGCTTATTATTGCATAAAGTTAGGATTGTTCAAGAAACCACGCGGTTAATTAAAAAATTTACAAAACAAATTCGGAGAAAAATATGGAATTACTTTCGCCAGCAGGCAATTTAGAAAAGTTAAAATATTGCTACATTTACGGAGCGGACGCGGCTTATATTGGTTTAAAAAACTTTTCACTTCGCGTAAAAGCCGACAATTTTTACGAAGATGAATATAAGCAAATTCAAGAATTAAAAAATCGTTTTCCAAATAAACGTTTGCATTGTGCTCTAAATATTGCTTTTCACAACAACGAATTAGATCGCTTAAAAGAAAATATTCCATATTTTAAGCAATATCCAATCGACGCTTTTATTGTTCAAGATTTAGGAATTGTGCCACTTTTGCAAAAAGAATTTCCAAACGTAGATTTGCATCTTTCCACTCAAGCAAGTTGCATGAATCGTGAAGCCGTAAAAATGTACAAATCTTTAGGATTTAAACGAGTTGTAATGGGAAGAGAAGCGTCGCTTAAAGAAATTGCCGAAATTAAACAAGCCGTTCCCGAAATGGAAATTGAATGTTTTGTTCACGGAGCTATGTGCATTGCGTATTCTGGTCGATGTTTGATGAGTGCTTACTTAAACGGACGTTCAGCGCAAGAAGGATTTTGTAGCCACACTTGTCGCTGGGATTATGATGTTTTGACTTCAAATCCAAATTATTCTGAGCGTAGCAAAGAATCTGTCACCAACCAGACTTGTCATTCTGAACTTG
>CAZLXK010000348.1:1814-2376 GCA_964563305.1 uncultured Treponema sp. | reverse complement strand
ACACAAAACTCTAACAAAATAGCAGCATAAATACATAAACACGCTGTTCTTATAGAAACACTATTCCTTCTGTTCTTACAAAACATATAAACATTTTTAATGCCGTTTATTAAGACTGTAATAATAATTAATAAACAAAATATGCCATATTCATCATATGCATCAAGCAGCAAATCATGTGCGTAACCATATTTAGATCGCATATGCAAACCACCAAAAGGATAATTCATCATATCCAGTAAGTAATTAAGTTTTTTATCACTTCTGCTAGAATCAAAAATCTGCTCAAATGATGAACTAAAAAATCTATTATAAAGATTAGAATTGAAAATAATTTTCCTTATTCCACCTACATTAAAAATCAAAATAATGCAAAAAACAACTGCTAAAAAAATAAATCGTCCAAAAAATCTAAGTCTTTTATCATTTGATTTCAAATTACAAAATACATATACGCACCCTACTACTGACACAAACAACGAAATAACGATAATAGTCCTTCCTGCTAAAAGAAAATTGTATAATAATATTTCGAATACAAAAACCACACCAAATAGTGCAC
>CAZLXK010000348.1:0-1804 GCA_964563305.1 uncultured Treponema sp. | reverse complement strand
TAGAAATTGAAAAACCTATCATTAAAGTAGCTAATGCAGCTTGCCCTGTAGCAGACAACATTTCGTTAGTCCAAATATCTATCGTATTACGACCTAGAGTGTTACCCATTTTAATAGCTAAAAAATGGTTCAATACATAATGAACAAACGAACCTAACGACAAAGCAAACATAACCATATAAATTTTACTTTGCACCATATCTAATAGTTTATCTTGCTCCGACTTGTTTTCAAGCGGACTAACTACTATAGAAAAGCCAAGATAATAAGCCATAGGATAAGCAACACACTTCAATGCCATTTTAATTCCATCTTGAACATTATAAATCATCATAATAACTGCAAGAAAAAAATAGAAAAAAAAACATAGCATCTACTTTAGAATTTTTAAAAATATAAAAACAAACAATTGTAGATGCTAATATAAAATAAAAAAATTTAGCCTTAAAATTCATAGCTGTTAATAAAAGCAAAGTAAAAAATATATAGTACTTAATATCAGCCTGACATATTTTTTTCATATAAATTTCTCCCATTTTTAATTTGCTTTAATCATTTGAATTATTTTTTTTGCCTGTACTACGGAATTTTTATTATTCAAAACAAAAACACGAGCACGTTCGGCTCTTATTAAAGCCACTTCATAATTATTAATTACATTAAATAAACATTCTCTCAAGCCAGTTACTTTATCTACATTAGGCTCTACATAATTTAAAAATTCATCATATTCGTCAGGTATTCCGTCAAGTTCATACATAACAACAGGTTTACCGCTTGCCATATACTCCATTGTTTTTGAAGGAAAACTATATTTTGTATATACACCTTCATTTGTTCTAGGATTTACAAGTATTGATGCTTTTGTTCTCAATTTTGCCACTTCAGCTTGCGTGCAAAAGCCATAAAACTTAACTCGACTATCACTTTCAGAAAGTGCTTTAATCTCATTTTCCGCTTCACCGCTACCACATATCCAAAGTTCTATTTTTTCAGCTTTTAAACTTTCAAAAGCATCCAATAAATTTTTTATTCCATACTTATAATGTAATGTCCCACTGTATAAAATCGATTTTACTTCACTTTCTTTGTTCAAATCGGAACTTATTTTATTATCAACATCATATATTCCTTCAATGCATATCCATGGCCGTTTTCTTATATTTAATGGTTCGTACATTTGTTTTGTTAAAACCACAAACCTATCAACACGATTTAAATACTTATAAACCATTTTGTTTTGTCGTTTTCTAAAAAATCTTTTAATTCTAGATACTTTGCCCAAATCGTAAAATTCAGGAAGATCGGTAATAATTACCGTAGTTTTTATATTTCTCGGCAATTTAAAAATCGCCTTCAAAAACGGCATATATGCCGAATAAATTATTATTTCCGTATTCTCATTTGCGTTTTTTTTTAACAGTCTCCTAACTCTTATAAAACGTTGAAATTGTTTTATAAATGGAAGATTTATACAGCCGATTTCGTTACCAAAAATACCACTACATTTCCAACAGCAACTTTTTAAAAAAAACTTCTTATACTCTTTTTTCCAAATCCCAACAGGCAGAACATTTATTACTTCAAGTTCCTCGTTTAATATGCTACGAAAACCATTTAATAGACTCCACTGAAAAACATTAGGCGCATTACTTATATTTGAAATAGAGTTTTCCTTAATTATAAGTTCATCATCACTCAAATATAAAGGTCCTAAAAAAAGAATTTTTTTATTCATTGATTTTATCTTGTCCTTCAACACTATTATACAAACTGATATATTTAAGATATTGTTGTTTTTTTT
>CAZLXK010000347.1:0-2384 GCA_964563305.1 uncultured Treponema sp. | reverse complement strand
TCGTGATGAACGAGGACACGCCCGAGCCACTTGAAATACTGGATTGTGAAAGGCTCATTCAATCCAAGCTCCGCGCGAGTCTTTGCAATCTGTTCTTCAGAAAAAAGATTCTCGCCCGCCGACGCTTTGGGCCCTGAGGAAGAAGCCTGGCTCATCATCTGCTGCTGAATCATCTGGTCAACGATGTCGCCGGGAGCCAAAGCCATCAGCGCGAAAAGAGCCCAGCCGAGCAAAAAGAGGATGAAAACCATCGTGACAAGACGCCCGGTGATGAAGCTCGCAAGCGGAAACTTAGCGCGGAAAAGCCGCCACGGAAAGGAAATTAGTCTGAAAAAGTTTTTTATTTGGGTCATAAAATTACTTCCAAATTAAACGCAGATGCACACAGATAAATAAGGATTCACACAGATTGCAAGCCAAACAAAGCAAGAGAAGCGAAGCAAGAAGATGTTAATCCGCAGATTTTATGCAGATTTTATTTTAAAGATTTTCTTCATATCTCCACACAAAACCACCTGCATGTTTTTGAATTCCATTGCAACATTCGCGTATGCTTTTTGAATTAATTTTCAAAGTTCGAGATGCTTCTGCAAGAGTTTTAAATTTCTTTATAACATTTCCATCGTCATCCATTTGAACAAGAATTTTATTTTTAATAGTCGCATTTTTTTCTTTTAAGTTTTCAATTTCTTTCTGTCGCTCTGCTCTTAGCAATTCATTTTTTTCTTTGCTTTCAAGGCGCTTTTGTTTATTTTCTAATGCTATAGCTTTCTTCTTAGCTCGAATTTCGTCTTCATCTTTCTTGAGTTTTTCTTCTTGATATTTTAAATTATTTATAAAATCATTTATTTCATTTTTATGATTAACAAGAAAATCTTCAACATCTGAAGCGTGATATAGTTTTAAATCATTTTTTTTGTATTCTTTGTATTCCCCATAATCCATATAAAAAAATTCAATGTATGATTTTGCAGATTTTGCTCCCTTCCCAAAAAACTTTCCGCCATATTTAATTATCTCATTTTTTATAAAATTATATTGCTTATTTACTCTTTTACTAGCGGTTGAACTGTTATCTTTAGCTGATGTTGTAAGCAAATTTTTAATCTCTATTCTGTCATAAACAGGATTTTCCACAATATCTATTCTGTCCCAATTAGTAAAATAAGGCGGTTTTTTATTATTTTCAACATCATTCCAAAACTGTTCAGCGGTTACATTTTTCACATTGCCATTAAAAATTTTAGTAATATCGCTGATTGTTTCAGTGTAAGTCGTGTAAAGTTTCTTACCAGAATTAATTCTTTTTAATTCTTCATATAATTTTCCAGTAATTAGGACATCATCATCTGCGCGATGTTTTTGATTATCTTGAATCTTAAAATATTTTGCCAAAGTTTCAAGTTTGTAATTTTCTATTTGCAAATTAGATTTTTGAGCAATTAATAAAGTATCTTGAAAATCATTTTTAAGCTGATGAGAAAGTTCTCTTTTTATGAATTTTAAATCAAAGCTTATATTATGGCCAATCAAAACATCATCAGCAATGAAATTTAAAAATTCATTTTCAATCATTTTAAAAGTAGGAGCGGCTTTTACCATTTCGTCAGTAATTTTATTAATTTTTGACGCTTGTGAACTTATGTGAATTTCAGGATTGATAATATGCTCAAAAATTTGGACAACTTCGTTGTTTCTAACTCTTGCCGCAGCAATTTCTACAATTTTATCATTATCACTAAGTCCTGTTGTTTCTGTATCAATCACCGTGTAATCAGATAAAAAATTTATTTCTTTTCGAACAGTGCGTTTTTCAGTTAATTCAGAATTAGAATTTTCTATAAAATTGGTATTTGAAGTGTCATTTTTAATTTCAGAATTCGTTTCAACTTTGAAAGTCAACGGTTTTATCTCCTCTTTTTTTTCTTGATAAATAATGTTGTTTGATTCTGTAGATTTTTTTAAAGTTCTTGAAACTAAAATTATCATAGCAAATAAACAAATTATAAAAATAAAAAACAGCATATTTCTCTCCTACTCGATATTATTTGTTTTTTTATTGAAAGTTTTTCATACATAAACTTCATCCGTGTTTATCCTTTTTATCCGTGTTTATCCGTGTTGAATGTGTCATTTTTTCTCTATCTTCAAATTTTCTCTCGGAGCTGGCAATTCCGCGCAGACGATGTTCTCCACTTGCGCAGGAATTTTCTCCTCTTCCTCGCGGCTTAATCCAGCGGTCTCAATCGGCTTGTGGAACGTGAGCTTTACGTGCTGGCCGTAGACTACGCGGCCTTTCTCCTCAAAAATGCGCCAGGTTCCGTCAATTGTGAACGGCACAATCGGCGACTGTGAAAGATAAGCGAGCTTGAAGCTTCCCGCCT
>CAZLXK010000346.1:0-2385 GCA_964563305.1 uncultured Treponema sp. | reverse complement strand
TATGGTAATGGGGGGGGCAAATATAACATAATCATGTTTAACGATATTTTTCTTGAACATGAACTTGGTGAAGCAAAAAAAACTTTCTTGCCAAAAGAAACGCACTCGCCCGCAAGAATCTATTATATGACAAGAAATATTCTTTACATGAAAAAAATGCATCCTAAATTATGCAAAGAAGAGCAATACTCAAAGAAATACTTGCTTTTGCTGATAAAATGTCTTTTCACTTTTGACTTAAAAAAAATCAAAATGTTTATAAAAGGAAAAAATGATTTTAAAAAAAATAAACTTGGAAAACTAAATATTGGAGAATAAAATGATTTCAGTTTGCATGGCAACTTATAACGGCGAAAAATTTATAAAACAGCAAATAGATTCAATTTTAAATCAGTTAGACAAGAATGACGAACTTATTATTTCTGATGACAAAAGCACTGATAAAACCGCTCAAATTATTTTGTCTTACAATGATTCTCGAATAAAATTCTATTTACATTCCGACAAGCCTAATTATCCTAAAAATAAAAAAGACAAAAACTATTTTCTTGCAACATACAACTTTGAAAATGCATTAAATCACGCAAAAGGCGATTACATTTTTTTGAGCGACCAAGATGATATTTGGGCAGAAAATCGAATCTTAAAAATGACAAACGCTCTAAAAAAAGAAAATGCTGACTGTATTATGTGCAATTTTTCTACAATCGACGAAAACGGAAATATAATTGTAGAAAAAGGATTTTTGAAAAGTCCTATAAAAAAGACTTTGATTGGGAAAATCATAAAATCTCGTTTTGTGGGAAGTAGCATGGCTTTTACAAAAAATTTGCTAGAAAGAACTCTACCCTTTCCTAAAAACTTGCGTGCCCACGATTTATGGATTGGCTGTTTTGCAAAAAAATTTATTTTTCTTGATGAAAATTTAACTTTTTTTAGAAGACACGGAAACAATGTTTCTACAGGAATTGATAAGTCCAAAAATTCTTTATTTTATAAAATAACTTATAGAATCAAATTTCTTTTTCAGTATTTAAATTATAAAAAATAAAATTGCTGTATATATAATACAAGAGGAAAAATCGGGATGATAGGATTTGAACCTGCACACCAAGATTTTTACTTGTCTTATTTTTCGAGAATATTTTTTTGATAAAAGCGGTTAGACTTAATATAAAATATATGAATAATATCCTCAAGAATTAAAAAGTTTTTATAAAAATTATTTTTTTTTATAGATAAAAAATAAAAGAAGTTTTTACTTAAATCGACAAAAATATAAATGGTTTACAATTTCTGAAATGAAAGAAAATAAACGTATAAAAGATTTTAATTCAGAAACTGTAAACTTTGTTGAAAATAATTTTTAACTTTTTTTATAAAATAATTGCCATTGTTAAAAGACAAATTCCCATTATACAAAGGCAAATTGTTATAAATATTTTAGTTTTCTTTTTCATATTGACGCTCCTAAAAAAATAGGTTTATAATTTTCGCGGTAGCAAGAAAAACTTACTACCGATTTTTTTATTGCAATAACTATTTAATTATCGCAATGATTACACCAGCGACACTGGCTAAAGTTCCAATTAAAGCAACTGCTTTCCAAAACAAATCGCTTTTGTTGGAACTTTTTTCTTTGTTTTCGTTTTCCATTTTTAACTCACCTCCTTATTAACGCTAGTTGCGTTTGATGATTATCAATATAAAGCATTTACTTTATTATGTCAAGTGTTTTATAAATATTTTTCATTATTTTTTACGTTTTATTATTGATTTTATAAAGTTTTTATTTTATATTATAATTATGAATATGAATGAAAATATAAAAATTGCTTGTGTAAAACGGAATATTTCTATTGCTGAACTTGCTAGACGTTCTAATCAAACACCACAAAATTTTAATCAGAAAATGAAAATTAACAATTTTAAAACCGAAGAATTAGAAAAAATTGCTGACGCTTTGAATTGTGATTTAGAAATTCATTTTGTAGATAAAAATACAAAAGAGGTTTTAGCGTAATGGAAGATAATTTTAAAACAATTTATAAAATTCTTTCGGCTTTTGAAAAATCTTTAGATATTGAAGAATTTGATATGTCGGAAATCTCTGCTGAAAAATTAAAAATCTCAAATACAAGATTTACAAAATATATTGAAATGTTAATTGAAGCCGAATATATTTCTGGACTTGAAATTCGCGAAAATATTTCAAGCGTTGATATTATTCCAGATAATCCACATATTACGCTAAAGGTTTAGAATATCTTTCAGAAAATTCAATAATGCAAAGAATGTATAAAACTGCAAAAGGAATTAAAGATTTAATCAAATAAAAAAGACTGCCAATTTCTGACAGTCTTTGAAGTTTGAGTTTTATTTTTT
>CAZLXK010000345.1:0-2421 GCA_964563305.1 uncultured Treponema sp. | reverse complement strand
TTAAATTTTAATAAAAGTATTTTAAGTTCTCAAGAAAATAATAATGATTTTCAATTTGAGTTTCCAAATGATTTGTTTTCTTCTAAAGACGCAAAAATAAATGATGAAAAAATTTTCTTAAAAAATAATTTGCTAAATTTTAATCAATATATTCAAGGTGATATTTTTTTAAAATTAAAAGATTTAAAAACTTCAAAATTTGATATTTATGTTTTTGATAAGACAAAAGATGAATTTGAAATTTCTTTAACTAAAAATTCTGTTTTTGAATTAACAATTTACTTTGAAGATTTATATGGAAAAAATTTTCAATATAGAATTTATTTCCCAGAAGCATCAAAAGTAAACGATCTTTGCGAAGAGAGTTTTGATTTTTCAAATTTTTCATACATTTATAATACAGAAACGCCTTATTTTTACAAAAATTTAATATTTAAAAATTCTTATTTTGAATATGAAAAAATAAATTATGGAAATATTTTTGATTGTAAAATTATCTTAAAAGATTTTTTATCCATAAAAAATGAAAATAATGAAAACTATAATTTGGAAATTTTTGATGTTCCAAAAAATAATGAAAATGAAATTTTATTCAATCAAGAAAAATCCGAATTAAGTTTTACTTTAAAAGATTTAGAAAATTTAATAGTAATGTCAGAAGATGATTTTTCTGTTTCAAAAGATTCTATAAATATTTTAAATGGCGAATTATTTATTAGCAAAAATAAATTTTCTTTTGATTCATTAAAAATTGATTTTAAAAATTTTGTAAAATTAAATTCTTCTTTGCTGAAAAATGAAAATCATAATAATTATTTTTCTACAAATTATTTTCAATTTTCAAATGTAGAAAATTTAAAAATAAAAAATAATATTCTTTCTATAGAAAAAGATTTTATTTTGAATCTAAAAAATTTAAAATTATATCAGCAAGAAAAAGAATCAAAATTAAAACAAATTGATAAAATTTCTCTTGATAATTGTTCGCTTGACTTAAACGGAAAATTGCTTTTTTCAGAATGTCAAAAAGAAAATCTTTATTTAAAATTAGAAGATAATGAATTTAAAATTTGTGATTTACAATTTATTGACAAATATCTTTTGTTTAAGAAATTGATTTTTACAACAAAACTTGAAAATCAAAATTATAATTTTGAAATAAAAAATTTAATTTTTGATGATGAAAATGAAAAGTTTGATTCAAAAAATTCTGAAATAAATGTTTATGATGAAAATGGCGAAAAAGTTAATGAATTAAAAATACACGGATTTTGCTTGGATTTTACAAAAATTTATTTTCTTGAAAATGGAAAATTGAATTGTTCTGGAACTTATACTTTTGGTAGTGAAGAAATAGTTTTTGATAATATTGAACTTGGCAAAGATAATATAAAAACTGATTATGTTGATTTAAGTAATGCAAATTTTTCTCTTTATGGATATGAATTAAAAGTAAATGAATGTTCAATAAAAAACGAAAATAATATTTTGATTTTTTATGTAAAAAAAGGAATTCTAGAATTTTATAATCAAAACATAAATTTAGAAGATTTTAAGTTTTATTATGAAAACGAATGTAAGGCTTTAGAATCTTTTGTTTTGAAAAATAAATTTGACCTTGACACAGGATTTGGACAAAATCTTGAACTTACAAAATTCTTAATTGATGAAAATGGAATTTTTGCTGATTGCTGTGTAGATGTAAAAAATCAAAAAATAAATTTTGAAAATGTTTCTTTTTCAAATAGAAAAATTTTAGGCTCAAATAATAAAATTTCAAAATTGAATTTGTTTTCTTATAATTTAATTGTTGATGATATATTTTTTACTGGAAAAGAAATTTCTCTTATAAATGGAAAAATAGTTTTAGAAAATTTAAATTTGAAAATAAATTTTAAATCCATAAATTTCAATTATGAAAAAGTTATAAGTTTTGATTTTAGCGATTTTGAAGAACAAGAAATTTCTTATAATAATTGGAACGTTTCTGTTTTTAACGTTAAATGGGAAAATTTTTTAAGTTTTGAAGCGTGCATAAATCAAGATTTTGAAAGTGCAAATTTAAATATCAATTTTGATAATCTTATTTATGAACCTAAAAGCAAGAAATTTATTTTTGATTCTTACGCTTTCGATGATTCATATCTTTATTTAAATAATTATCTTCTTGAATCAGAAAACGTTTGTTATGATGAAGCAAATAATAGTTTTGCCTTTTCAGATGCATTTTATAGAATTAGCAAAAATCAAAATTTAATGATTGGTAATATTTCATTTTATTGTGATGGAAAATTTTTACAAGATTCAAAAAATCAAAATCAAGAAATTAAAATTAAAAATTATGAAATTATTTGTCAAAAAATTAAAATTGAAGAAAATATAATAATCAAAGGATTTTTGAACATAAATAAAATTAACTTA
>CAZLXK010000344.1:0-2421 GCA_964563305.1 uncultured Treponema sp. | reverse complement strand
CATTGCACGCTGCCGTAAGTTCCGCTGCTCCCGCTTTTCTAAAAATTGCGCCGCAAACTCCGCCTCCAGCCCAAAGTCCAGAATTAGCAGCATTCACAATAGCGTCCGCGGGAATTGAAGTGATGCCGGTTTGCTGAATTGATATTGCGCTCATAAATGTTTACTCCTAATATTTGAAAAGTTTGCATAACACAGTTTGCATCAGTTTTCGTTATTATTATTACTTTTTATCTACAATTTTTCGTAATAGCTACGGATCTTTTGCGCCATCAGTTTTCTGCGTTGCTCCAAGAATTTATCATAATCTTTGTAAGTCCAGTTTTTTATTTCAAGCGGTATACAGTTGTCTGCAAGATTTTTTTTGATTGCATCCTCTGTCTTTAGATTTCCGATTTTAAAATCGCCAGTTTTTACTTGGTTAAAAACTTTTGAAAAGTATTTGCATGGCTCATCTTTACCAACTGCAATATTTGTTGGCGTATCAAGATATGTAAAATTAGCAACCTGGTTATATTTAGCCTTGTCTTTGATTCCATTATCAATAAGATATTGCTTTGGAAAAATATGATGCACATCTCCCATCGTAACAATCAAATTTGAAAACTTAGAGCCTTCGTTAAACAGCGAATTGTTTCCTTCTCTGCAAGAAGCTGCCCAGAAAACACAAAGATATGGGCTATTTACAGAAGATGTTTCAAGATTTTGCACCAATGTTGTGTTCCAGAATGTATCCGATAAATTTTGCTCAACTTCGGCTAGATACACAACAAAACCTTTTTCTTCAATCCGCCGCAAATCTAAATCCATTGCAGATTCGGGCGAAGCAATATATCGGCTTGTCAATATGCTCATTACATACCACTTCTGAACATAGTTTTTCACTTTTGTTTTATCAATTGAAGAATCATGCAAAAGTCTAAGATACAATGTATATGCAAAATCCAAAGTTATTTTTGATGTGATAAGTTTTTCCGCTATGAATCCGGCATCTTTTATGGCAAGGACAAACTGCTTGAAGTTGTATTCTGTCATAAAATCAAGCACGCCGTCAGACAATTTTCTAAATGTATCTTGTGCTATTGTTTCCTTAAAATCTTTTGCTTCAAAATCACGACCTTGCAAAAGGCTAACCAAATCCTTCATTTTGCCACGTGAATATTGCGACATAAAAGAAACACGAAGCATATCACTGTAATCTGGATTATAAATAGATTCATTATTATCTTTGAGCCATTTCATTTTCGGCGCATAAACTGTTTTTCCAAATTCTAAATCTTTGGTCATGTCTGAATACCATTTCGGGTCAACTGCGAGATGTGAAAAATAATCAATTGCTTTACGAAGCGCATTTCCGCCGTAATTTTCATTGGCGGCAATTCTTGACATTGCAAAATCTGCCTGGTTTAATTTTGTTCCTTGACTATTTACCCGAATAAAAATTTCAGTAACCTCATCTGTATTAAGTTCTTTGTCAAAAAGTTCTATTACACCAAGTTTTCGGTTCTGTATGTCGATAAGTTTTGCGAGTTTTTCATCAAAATCATCTTCATCAATATTTGGATTTATATTGCAATAGTTTGTAAAAAATTTGTGGCTTTTAAATCCAGTTTGAAAAATCTCGGAAATATCGGGAATCCATTTTTTATCTTTAAGAATTGCACTGTCTTGGACTTTAAAACATTCTTCATCATCTTTAGCAAAAGGATTATAAGCTATTTTTATTCGAGTTTTGACAAATTCAGAATTGTAAACTTCTTGCCCAACTAATGCTGTCATCATTGCAGTTACACGTTGCTGACCGTCAATCATAATTTTCTTACCAATTGAAAGAGTCCCATCTTTTAATTTTAAATCTGGACTTTTAGAAATAATCAAATAACCTGTTGGATAACCTTTAAAAAGAGAATCTATTAAATCACGAACTTGCGAACCTTTCCAAACAAATGGCCGTTGGATTTCTGGAATTGCAATTTCTCCATTTCTTATAAAATTTAAAATTGAAGCAACAGTGTAATCTTGAACACTATATTTTTCTGCCATTATTTTTCTCCTGTTTTTACATTATACATCATCATCTATCATTTTTCATTCAATCAGCACTTCAGCTGGAATATGCAGCCCTTCAACCAGTTTCCGAATCATCTTTTAAAAGTCTTGAGTATGACATCACACTTCCTCCGCGTTGATTTTATTATATAACTTGGATTTGGAATGCTGTCAATGAAAAATCTTATGAAGGCACTTGGTTGTTTGGAAAGTGCTGCGGACGAAAATCACCACTTTCTCCAAATCTGCCGCTTATCTTTCATTCCGCAAAAATCTGCACATTGAAAACTGAACTTTATAGTTTATGATTTTCCGTGAACGGAGGAAAATTATGAAAAAACTAACCGCACTTTTATTAGCATTTGCAGCCGCGCT
>CAZLXK010000343.1:0-2427 GCA_964563305.1 uncultured Treponema sp. | reverse complement strand
CAGCATGTTAGTTAAAAACAGAAGTTTCCGCTTACGCAGTACAATTTGCAAAAGATGCTGACAAAGCAAATATGGACCGCCTTAAAAAAGAAGGAAAACTTGTAAAACGCGAAAGTATTGTTCACCAATATCCACATTGTTGGCGTTGCGGCTCTCCTTTGATTTATCGCGGAATCGGATCTTGGTTTGTAAAAGTTGCTGATTATCACGATTCACTTTTAAAAGCTAATTCTCAAATAAAGTGGCAACCGTCGCATATTAAAGAAGGTCGTTTTGGAAAGTGGCTTGCCGGTGCTCGAGATTGGGCGGTTAGTAGAAATCGTTACTGGGGAAATCCAATTCCAATTTGGCGATGTGATAATCCTGATTGTAAAAATGCAATTTGTGTTGGAAGTCGTCAAGAATTAAAAGATTTGAGCGGAACTTATCCAGAAGATTTGCATAAGCAGTTTGTTGATAAAATTACAATTCCGTGTAAAAAATGTGGCGACACAATGCACAGAATTCCAGAAGTTTTTGATTGTTGGTTTGAATCTGGAAGTATGCCTTATGCTCAAGAACATTATCCTTTTGAAAATAAAGAAAAATTTGAAAAAAATTTCCCTGCTGATTTTGTTTCGGAAGGACTTGATCAAACTCGCGGATGGTTTTACACGCTTACAATTTTAGCAAGTCATCTTTTTGATAAGCCAGCATTTAAAAATTGTATTGTAAACGGAATTGTGCTTGCTGAAGATGGCAGAAAAATGTCCAAATCTTTAAAAAATTATACTGATCCTGTTGAGGCAATAAATAAATTTGGAGCAGATGCAATTCGACTTTTCTTGATGCATTCGGCGGTTGTAAAAGCAGACGAAATTCGTTATTCAGATGATGGCGTTCGTGATGTTGTAAAAAGTATAATTCTTCCTCTGTGGAATTCTTACAGTTTCTTTGTTCAGTATGCAAATATTGATAATGTTTCTTGCACAGGACATGAGTTTGATAAAGAACTTCCAAAAAATTCTCTTGACCGATGGTTGCTTTCGGTTTGTCAAAAAATGATAAAAGATGTTACAGACGCAATGGAAGATTATGATTTAAGTGCCGCAATCGATCCAATGCTTTCGTTTATTGAACAAATTAACAACTGGTACATTCGTCGCAATCGTCGGCGCTTTTGGAAATCAGGAAATGATTCAGACAAACTTGAAGCGTACGGAACTTTATATTATGCTCTAAAAAAATTCTGCTTGGTTGCGTGTCCATTTATTCCATTTTTAACAGAAACAATGTGGCAAAACTTAAAAACTTCAGAAGACAAAGAATCTGTTCACTTAATGGATTTTCCAAAATTTGATGAAAGATTTTATGACAAAGATTTGGAATTTAAAATGGCGAGCGTTCAAAAAGCAGTTTCTATGGGACGTTCTTTAAGAAATCAATTTAACTTAAAAAACCGTCAGCCTTTAGCAAGCGTCGCTTTGGTTACAAGAAATTCGCAAGAAAGAGAAGTTCTTGAGTCAATGAAAGATACAATCGCTGAAGAACTTAATGTAAAAAATGTAATTTTTCATAATCAAGAAACAGATTTGGTTGAATACAAAGCAAAGGCAAATTTCAAAGTTCTAGGAAAAATTTTAGGTTCTAAAATGAAAAATGCCGCAAGCGAAATTGCAAAACTTTCTGGAAGTGAAATTGCGAAAATTGTTGACGGAGAAAGTCTTGTTATAAAAGTTGAAGGTCAAGAAGTTTTACTTAATTCCGAAAATGTAATTGTTGAGCGCTTAGAAAAAGAAAATCTAAAAGTTATAAACGACGGAACTTTAACAGTTGGTCTTGATACAAAAATCACTGATGAACTTAAAAAAGAAGGTTATGCTCGCGATTTAATTCGTGGAATTCAAAATCTTAGAAAAGAATCTGGCTTTGAAATTACAGACAGAATAAAACTTTGTTTAAGTGGCTCTGATGTTTTAAAAAGTTCTTTCGATATGTTCAAGGATTTTATTGCAGGCGAAACTTTAGCATCTTCAATCACTTGGATTTCTGAAATTACAAACGGAATTCAACTTGATGCTGACGATGAAAAATGGACAGTTTTGCTAGAAAAAGCGTAAAATAAAAAAAAGGATGGTTGAAATGAAAAATAAGCAAATGAATAAAAATCGAATTTCAAAACTTCTTACTTTTTTTTCAACCATTTTATTTTTTGCGTTTAATTTAGAATCTTGTAAAACTACGCAAGTTTCTCAAAATCTTTCAATTCATCCTTTGTCGCTTTTAAGTCAAGATTCAAGCATTTATATAAATGTTCCAGTTTCAAATCATCTTGAACTTACATCAGAAATCCTTTGTGCAGAAATTGAAAACTTAAGTAAAGATGATGCGATTCTTATTGCAAAGCACATCAATAATGTTTACGTTGGACTTGGAACTGTTGAAGAT
>CAZLXK010000342.1:0-2432 GCA_964563305.1 uncultured Treponema sp. | reverse complement strand
ACAATTTTTCTGTGATCATCTGCTGGTCTTCCGCAAAAAGAACATACAAGTTGATTTGAACGTCCAAAATGAGACATCATTTTTTTACTCCTTTTTTTGTACTAGTCATAATGTGATCTATAATTCCGTAAGAAAGAGCATCTTCTGCAGACATATAAAAATCTCTTTCCATATCATTTGCAATTTCTTCTTCTGATTTTCCAGTTGCAATAGAAAAATATTTAATGCTTAACTTTTTTAAGCGGATAATTTCTTTTGCCTGAATTGCGATGTCGCTTTCCTGACCTTGAGCACCGCCCCAAGGCTGATGAATCATAACGCGACTTGAAGGAAGTGCATAACGTTTGCCTTGAGTTCCGCCTGCTAAAAGAACTGCTCCCATACTTGCTGCTTGTCCCATACAAATAGTTTGAATATCACATTTTACATATTGCATTGTGTCGTAAATTGCAAGCCCCGCAGTAACTGAACCGCCAGGACTATTTATATACATATTGATATCTTTGTCTGGATTTTCACTTTCGAGAAAAAGTATTTGAGCAACAATTAAATCCGCAGTTTCGTCACGAATTTCTCCGTCAACAAAAATAATTCTATCTTTTAATAATCTTGAATATAAATCGTAAGCACGTTCTCCGTTTCCACTTCTTTCAATAACTGTAGGAACTAAATTATTCATAAATTCATTCATTTTGAATTTCTTCTCCTCATTAAATTTATAACTTAAAAATTCACAATTTCAAATATAAACAAAAAAAACGGAATGCGACAAGTAGAGTACTACATTCCGTTTACTGTAGAATAATTATTTAAAAACTTTCTGACCTTAAATTTAAATTCTAAAAATTGAAGCAAAATCTAGAAATTTAAATCTAAAAACTAATCAAGATTTGTTTTTAAAAGTTCAGCAAATTCTAATTTGTCACCTTTTGTAACTTTTACTTGCTTATAAAGTTCTTCGTATAACTTATTATTTTTTGTTTCATCAATAAGATATTCTTTAGTTTTAGGATCTTTATAATGTTCTTTAACTTCATCAACAGAAATGCCATTTTCTTTTGCGATTTTTTCATATTCAGCGTCAATTTCTTCTGGAGTTACAGAAATATTTTTTTCACGCATAAGAGAATCAATAATAATGCTAGCTTTTAGCATTTTTTCACTGTCGCCGGTCCATTGTTTTAACATTTCTTCTTTTGTTTGACCGCCAGTTAAAATAAGTTTCTCAAGTTGCTCTGGAGTAGTTTGGAATTGTTGAGCCATCATATTCCAGCGATGATCCATTTCTGCTTCAATCATTGATTTTGGAAGTTCAAATGGATTTTTTTCAATAAGTTGATTAAGCAAACTTTGAGATTTTAATTCAGCAAGTTTTCGTTTTTTTGTAGTTTCAAGACTATTTAAAATATCTTTTTTCAAATCATCAAGTGTTTTATATTTTTCGTTAATGTCTTGAGCTAAATCATCATCGAGAGCTGGAAGATTTTTTACTTTGATTGCTTTTACGGTTACACTAATTTTTTTAGTTTTTCCGGCAAGTTCAGCATTTGAATCTTTGTCGCTGTATTTTTTAGTGATTTCTTTGCTTTCATTTTTTTTCATTCCGATGATTTCGTCATCAATTTTATAAATATTTTCACCAGAACCTACAGTAAATACAAAATCTTGTCTTTCTGAACCTTCAACTACAGAACCATCATCATTAAGTTCTTTATAATCGATTGTTACAACATCATCTTTTGCAACAGCTTCATCATCTTTTTTGTCAAGAACAACAGCGTTTCTTTCTTGAAGTGCTTTTAATTCTTCGTTAAGTTCTTTGTCGCCAATAGAAACTTGTGGTTCTTTAATTGTAATTCCATCAAAATTTTTTACTTCGACCTTTGGGAAAACATCATAAATTACCGTGTAAGTTAAATCTTTTTCTGGATCAAATTCTGGAAACTTATCATTTTCAAACCTTGGCTGAGAATAAGGAAGTGGACGAATGTCTTTTGAATCATCTTCGTTAAAAATTTGATTTAATGATTTGTCAACTATATCACCAAGAATTTCTTGTTTAAGTGCTTCTCCATATTTTTGTTCTAAAACTGCAACTGGAACATGACCTTTTCTAAAACCGGGTAATTGGATATTTTTAGCATAATTGTTGAGACTTGATTTGTAATTTTCTGCAACATCTTCTTTTGCAATTTTTGCTGTAAGTTTTACAGCGGAATTTTCAATTTTAGTAATTTCTTTTGTTACGTTCACTTGATTTTCCTCTTTCCACAATACTAATGCTTATAAAGTAAAGTTGAATGCGCATCAATTTTGGGTTTGTTGAATTAAAAAAAAAGCGATTTAGAACCTATCCAAATCGCTTTTTAAGAGCAGGAAACGGGAGTCGGACCCGCGACATCCACCTTGGCAAGGTGGCGCTCTACCACTGA
>CAZLXK010000341.1:0-2435 GCA_964563305.1 uncultured Treponema sp. | reverse complement strand
ATACGAGCAACTGGTTTATTTGTAGGAATTGCAACAACGTCCAAATTGTAAATTTTACTAAATTCAACCGCTTCGGTTTGTGCAGTTCCAGTCATTCCGGAAAGTTTTTTATACATACGGAAGTAATTTTGGAAAGTGATTGTTGCCAAAGTTCTGTTGCGCTGAGCAATTTTAAGATGTTCCTTTGCTTCAATTGCTTGATGTAAACCGTCGCCATAACGTCTTCCTTCAAGAATACGACCAGTAAATTCATCAACAATTTGAATCTGACCATCTTTTACAACATAATCAACATCTTCGTGATAAAGAACGTGTGCTCTTATCGCTTGCGTAAAATAATGAACGTATTCAAAATTCTGTTCATCAAAAACAGAAGAATCTGCTGTAATAAGATTGTGCTGATGCAAAATATCATTGATTTTATTCATTCCTTTGTCTGTAAAAGAAATGCGTTTAGATTTTTCATCGATTTTATAATCGCCTTTAAGCGCCGCCCTTTGTTCAGGAAGCAAATCAACTTCGTCATAATAATCTTTAGTTTTAGGATCTTTTTCCGCTTCTTCAAATTGGTCAACATATTTATTAACTTCGTGATATTTGTAAGTGTCATCTTCGCCTTGACCAGAAATAATGAGCGGAGTTCTTGCTTCATCAATCAAAATAGAGTCAATTTCATCAACAATACAAAAGTTAAAACCACGCTGAACTTTACGTTTAGGATCAATTTGCATATTATCGCGAAGATAGTCAAATCCAAACTCGTTGTTAGTTCCGTAAGTTAAGTCGCAAGCATAAGCTGCCCGCCGAGCATCGTTATCCATATTGCTTAAAATGCAACCAACTGACTGACCTAAAAATTTGTAAACTCTTCCCATCCACTGACTATCGCGTTCAGCCAAATAATCGTTTACGGTAACAATGTGAACGCCTTTTCCCGAAAGCGAATTCAAATAAGCCGCACAAACGCACATAAGAGTTTTTCCTTCGCCAGTTTTCATTTCTGTAATGCGACCAGAGTTTAAAACAAGTGAACCCATAAGCTGGCAAGGATACGCTCGCTCGCCCAAAACACGAAACGCTGCTTCTCTAGCCAAAGCAAAGGCTTCAACCAAAATATCATCAAGCGTCTCTCCTGCGGCAAGACGTTCTTTAAATGCCTTAGTTTGTTCAGGAAACTGCTCGTCGCTAAAAGATTTAGCCCAAGATTCCTTTTCTTCAATAAGAGCAACAGTTGGCTTTAGAGCCTTAACGTCGCGATCATTTTGTGACCCAAAAATAAGTGTAAACAATTTATCAAACATAACGTTTTCAATAATAATCAAAAATTGTCTAAAAGTCCACATTTCAAAGGTTTATTCAAGGTTTTGAACGTTTTAAAATTTTTGTTATTTTTTTTGGAACGTGCTTTTTTGCAAGAAAGTTTTGCGTTTTTGCCACAAGATTTTATCTTCTGTGTTACCGTCCTTGCGTGGTTACGGCTTGTCGCCTCCATTCTTCCACTTCGCTTTGCTTCGTTTCAGAACTCGCTCTGCCTGCTTGGTGGCAGGCAGGCTCGCCACTCCAGCACGGGTTAAGTCTTCTGTGAAAAATTTGTTAAGCAAGTGCCAGTTGCCTGCAAGAAGTGCCAGTTGCCTGCAAGAAGTGCCAGTCGCCCACAAGAAGTGCCAGTCGCCTGCGAGAAGTGTCAGTCGCCCACGAGAAGTGTCAGTTGCCCACGAGAAGTGCCAGTCGCCCACGAGAAGTGCCAGTCGCCCGCGAGAAGTGTCAGTTGCCTGCAAGAAGTGCCAGTTGCCTGCAAGAAGTGCCAGTTGCCTGCAAGAAGTGCCAGTTTCACGCGAGAAGTGCCAGTTTCACGCGAGAAGTGCCAGTTTCACGCGAGAAGTGCCAGTTGCCCACGAGAAGTGTCAGTCGCCTGCGAGAAGTGCCAGTCGCCCACGAGAAGTGTCAGTCGCCTGCGAGAAGTGCCAATTCAATCAAAAAAACTTGCTACTCGCCTAAAACAAATCTTCTAATTGACAGTCAAGATTTATTATTTTATTTTTTTTATATGAAAATTCCAAAATCAAAAATCATAAAACTAAAAGTCACAAAATCAAAAATCACAAAAAATAAGCGGAAAATTTTATATAAAATAATTTCAACTTTAAGTCTCGTCTTTTTAACATTTATTTCAAATTCTTGTGCAAAAAATAAAATCGTTTCTACGCTAGAAAAAGAGCAACTTTTTGAATTAAATTATGGAAACTTTGAAGATGAATTAAATATTTTCGATTTAAGAAATGTCAGTTTTATAAACACAAGTCTTGCTATGAAAGATGGATTTTTTTTCATTGCAAACGGCGAATCAAAAAAAATTATGGAAATGAACAGTTATGGCGATTTATTAACACTTTTTTACAACGAAGAAACAAATCCTCCACCAAGTTTTGTAAATG
>CAZLXK010000340.1:0-2442 GCA_964563305.1 uncultured Treponema sp. | reverse complement strand
CCTTTTTTGTGAGAAGGATTTTGCAGTTCTTCTTGAGCCGTGTAAGTATAAACTGCGTGTTTTTCTGAAAACGCTTTATTTCCAATAAAAACAATCTCCACATTATTGAGATTTCCATGTGCAAAACTAACTGGAATTTTCTTTTGCTCTACAAAAACTTCAACAACTTTATGCCAAAAACATTTATAATCTTTAACATTCGACAAATCTGAACAAGCATAAAGTGGAATAAAAAGAGTAACGCTGTGTCCGAGTTTTGCTAAATTTTCAGCAAGTGAACAAGCAACATTTTTAACGCCGCCAGCTTCTGCAATTCCTGCGTATTCTCTTGAAACAAGCCAAATTTTCATTTGATTTCCTATTTATTATAAATGCCAAGTTTTGAAAGTTCTTCAAAATTCGATTTACAAAGTTGCAAATTAAAAGTTATTTTTCAAATTTAAAATTTCAATCACAAAAATCAGGACGAAGTTTTTGAGCTCCATTTAAGTAAACCGTTTGAATTTTAGAGCCTTCAGGAAGGTAAACAGTCAGCAAAATTCTTATAGTTTTAGGCAACATTCCGCAAATTTGAGCTTCTTGAGAAACAAAAAGTGCCACTTTTGAAGTATCAACTGAACAATTACTTTTTCTCAAAGCAGTTGCGGCATTTATAACATTTAAATCACTTGTCATTGTAAAATGAATGCTGACCATATCTTCTGCTTGAACATTATTTTTTGTGAACAAAGTTTCGCACATTTTGCCAACATTTTCTGTAATTGATTCAACTGTATTTTCGCAACAAACCGCACCGCGAATTGCATATAATCTTTTTTCGTTCATTTTTTTTAGTTTTCAACTCCGATTTTATGTGATTTACTAAATTTTAGTGATTTTTTATCTTAAAGCGTTCATCAAAGAACTTAAATCACCATTTTTTGCCAAATCATTAAGTTCTGGATATTTTTTTATAAGTTCAGCAAATTGTTCTAAGCGTTTAAGATTTCTGTCTTCGTCAAGAATTTTTTGTGCTTGCTCTTCTGCTTTTTTGTCGATTTTTGACTGAATGTTTTGTAAATAAGAATCATAAAAATTTTTTATTGTATTATAAAATTTTACATCTGGAATTTTAGAATTTTTTAATTCAACGCTATTGATTTGAAGTCCTGAAAAATCATTTTTACTTAAAATTTGATTTATAAAAGTTTCGCTTAAAATTTCGTTTTGAACATAATAAGATTCATTTTCGTTTGCTTCTAAAATTTCTTGAGCGATTATAAAAGACAAAGATTTTGCACTTTGCTCTAAAAATTTTTGCAAATCATCATCATTTTGAATTTTATTCGATTTATAAAGTTCATAAATGGTTTGAGGATTTACATTTAAACTTATGTCCATATCAAATTTGTAAGAAAAATCAAGATTTTTATCAAATTCATTTGCGTAAAAGTCGCCACTTGGAAGAAAACCTTGCACAACTTGATTGCTCGTAAAAGTTTTTAGCGAAAAATTTTCAAGTTGAACATTTGTTGGCAAAAGTTTTTCCCATCGCCATAAAAATTTTCCGGGAATAATTGCTTCTTTATATAATCCGCTAGTTTTGCTCGTCATAATTGCACAAGTTCCCGGTTTTACTAAAAATTGAATCCAACCAAAGAAAAATATAATAATTGCAAAGATAAGCAAAATTATAAAACTTGATAAAAATTTTCTTGCTTTTTTCATTTAAATCCTTCTTAACTTTGAAATATTTATAAAAGTCGAAATTTTCTCTCTTAAATTTTTGATATTTTTATGATAATATTATACTGTTTTAAAAAACTATTCCAATAAAAAATATGAAAAACAAAACTAATCGCAAAAAAAAATATAATAAGCAAACTCAGTTATTTTTGTTAAAACTCACAACTTGTTCTTCGTGTTTTTTACTTTTTCTTTTTATAGGAACTTTTTCGCTTTATCTTTTTGGAAATTTTCATAATTTTGACGATGAAAATCAACTTAGAATATTATATTTTGCTTCAGTAATAAATTTAGGACTTTTTTTATTTTGCGTTGCAGGTTTTATAGAAAGTTTAGTTCTTTTTTTTATAAATAAATTTAAGTTTATTTGGATTTATTTTGGAGTTTATTTTTTCTTGATGATTTTAAATTCTGTAATTTACATAATTCTTAGAACAATTTTGCACTTAACGCAAGGTTTGTAAATTTTTTGTGGATTAACTGGCGGTTTTTCTTTTTAGTTTTTCCTTTTATTTTTTCTTTTAATTTTCTGATAAAATATCGTTATGTCGATTTTAAAAAGCAAAACTGTAAAAATTCCTCCTAAACTAAAAAAAATAAATGAAATTTTTGAAAATGCAGGTTTTCAAGCCTTTCTTGTAGGAGGTGCAGTTCGTGATATGCTAAGAAATGAAAGCGGTCATGATTTTGATTTGGCAACAAATGCAAGTCCGCAAC
>CAZLXK010000339.1:0-2446 GCA_964563305.1 uncultured Treponema sp. | reverse complement strand
GTCATTCTGATTTACATTCATGCAAAAATTGTAATTTTTATTTGCCAGCTTCTCGTTATGATTGTCATGAAAGTTTTGAGGATAATATTTCTGACAAAGAAAAAGCAAATCGCTGCGATTTTTTTAAAGTAAAAAATAATTTTGGTGGCACTTCTTTTGATGTTTTTCAAGAAAAATCCGCTGCGGCAAAAAAAGCTTTTGACGCTTTGTTTTCTTAAAATTTATTTTGTTTTTTTAGAGTTTGTTCGATGAATAAAATTGATTTTGCTTTTCTTGATTCTGGAACTGGCGGAATTCCTTACATGCTTTATCTTCGCAAAAAAATTCCAAATTGTAATTGCGTTTATTTGGGCGACACAGCACATTTTCCTTACGGCGAAAAATCTCCAAAAGAAATTACAGAATGTGCCGCTTCTTCGATTGATTTGATTTTAAAAAAGTGGAATCCAAAAACTATTGTAATTGGTTGCAACACAATCAGCGTAACTGCTCTTAGCGAACTTAGAAAACTTTTTCCTTTAACGCCAATCGTTGGAACTGTTCCTGCAATAAAACTTGCTGCGTCTTTAACAAAAAATAAGCGAATTGGACTTTTGGCGACGAATGCAACTGTAAAACATCCTTATTGTCAAAACTTAATAAATAATTTTGCGAGCGATTGTAAAGTTTTTAGTTTGGCGGATCCTTCGCTGATTAGTTTTGTTGAAAAAAATCTTTTTAATTCAAGTGAAGATGAAAAAATGAACGCTGTTTTAAGCGACGTAAATTTTTTTAAGCAAAATGATTGTGATGTTATAATTTTAGGTTGTACGCATTTTACGCATTTAGCAAAAGAATTTTCTATTGTTGCTGGACCTAAAATTCAAATTGTTGACAGTCGGGAAGGCGTTGCTAAACAAGCGATTCGCGTTGAAAAAGATTTTTCTAAAAGCGAAACTTCAAAAAGTTCTTCTGAAAGTTCAGCGAAAGATTTTAAAAGTTCAGCGGAAAGTTCATCTGAAAGTTCAAAAAAATCAGCGGAAAATTTTGTGACTTTAACGAAAGGTTTGCCAGAAAAAAGTTTTACGTTTTTTGTAACAAAGGCAAATGATTCTGAAATTCAAGAATATAAAACTTTGTGCGAAAATTTAAATATTCCTTGGGGCGGAGTGATTTCGTAAAAGTTGTGTCATTCCGACGTTGCTCGATCGCCGTTTAGAATGACGCGTTAAAAATTAAGGAAAATTTTATGTCAGAAAAAAAATCTATTTCTAAAGCATTTAGTGATTTTTCTAAAAAATTTGAGCGTTTTAAAAATTCAGAAAATTCGGTGCGTTTAGAAAATCAAAATAAAAATTCCACTTTGCAAAATCTTGTAAACGAAAATGAAAACTCTAAAAAGCAAGCGATTCTTAATTCATTTAAACTTTACGAAATTCCTTTTACAAAAGAAATTGAAGATGATGAAGAGTCTTTGCTTAAAGCGTATGAAATTTTTAAGGCGACTTTGGAAATAAATAAAAATTTTGCTGATGAAAAAACTTTTCTTTCTGATTTTAAGATTTCAAGTCCGATTACAAAAAAATCAAATTATATTTTTGGCGGACAATTTGTTTATTTGCAACTTTGGTTTAGAATTTGTAAAAAAATTCAAGATTTTGTTCCGATTTTGAAAAAGTCTTCAAGTGGATTTGCGGATAAAAACTTTGACGAAAAATTTGCTGCTGGAAAAAATGCAGAAAGTTTTGAATTAAGTTTTGTGCCTTTTGATGATTTTGAATTTTCTCTTAAGCAAAAAGAAATTGTGCAAGTTGTTTTGGAAGAAAATTAAAAATTTACGTAATTACGAACTTGTGATTGGTGAGCTTATCAAAACCATGAAATCTGTTTATTTACAGATGCTGAAACGAGTTTTGCATGACAAGTTTTTTTTTAGATTTTAGTAATAGATTGACGTGAATTCTAGCAGTAACTTACACTTTCTTGCTATAAAACATAGCCCCGATTGTCCTTGACATCCTGTCAATTACGAGAATTTTCGCATAACGAAAATTCTCAAGATTTTTTTTGCTCTTAAGGCGACATCCGTGTCGCCATTTTCTGTTTTACAGTTAGATTTTGGAGGCAAGTTGAAAGCACAAAAACAACGAAACGAAAGTGGAGCCTTGAAAAGCGGGTAGAAGAAGAAAAATTTGCTCCAAAATTATAAAAATTTTTTATTACAATCGTTCTTTTATTGCAGCAATAAATTCCCAAGAGTTTAAAATCTTTTTTGCTTTTGGTTCTGCCAATGCTGCAAGGTCGCCTGTCATAAATCCGTCTTCGATTGTAGAAAGAGTTGCTTTTTCAAGACGATTTGCAAAATCTACAAGGTCAGCAGTTCCGTCTAATTCGCCACGTTTACGCAATGCGCCTGTCCAAGCAAAAATTGTTGCAACCGGATTTGTAGAAGTTTTTTCGCCTTTTA
>CAZLXK010000338.1:0-2469 GCA_964563305.1 uncultured Treponema sp. | reverse complement strand
AAATTCTAAAAATCCGCAAGCTTAAAATCATCAAATCAAGAAAATCAAAAAAAAATCAAAAATTTACTGACATATTTTTAGATAAAACTTATATTTTAAATATGAAGCGAGATGAATTCTTTAAAAAAGTTGCATACAATGAAAAACTTCGGAATTTTTTGCAAAGAGTTATTTTTGGAAGAACAGTTTTAACTTTTTTTATTCTCTTTTTGCAAATTTTATTTATTATATTTTTTTGCGTAAGATTAACGTCTTACACGGAAGTTTATTTTATTTCTTCGATTATAATTTCTTGCATTTTTATGGTTTTTCTTTCAAACGCAAAGGGCAAAAACGAATTTAAAATTGCTTGGATTCTTCCAGTTATGGTTTTGCCGCTTTTTGGCATAAGCATTTATATTCTTTATCACATAAATTTTGGTTCGCTAACAATTCGGCGGGAAATCAAAAGAATGCGACTTGATTCAAAAAAATATATCGAATCAAAAAAGAAAGTTGAAAATTCCTTAGAAAAATTTGCTGAAATAAAAGATTTAGGGACTTATTTGTATAAAAGTGGCGATTTTACTCCTTCAGAAAATAATCGAATTACTTATTATAGTTGTGGCGAAAAATTTTATCCTGAATTATTAAAAGAACTTTCTAAAGCGAAAAAATTTATTTTTTTGGAATTTTTTATTATAAACTTGGACGAATCTTGGAATCAAATAATTGAAATTTTGGAAAATAAAGTTAAAGAAGGCGTGGAAGTTCGTGTAATTTTTGACGGATTTGGTTCGTTGGTTTCTTCGTATTCTGGTTATCAAAAATATCTTGCAGAAAAAGGTTTAAAAACTCTTGTGCTTGCTCCAATCATTCCAATTTTGACTACTGGACAAAATAATCGCGATCACAGAAAAATTGTTGTAGTTGATGGAAAAGTTGCTTTTACTGGCGGCGTTAATATTAAAAATGAATATTTTAATTATGGCAAAAATCGTTTTCCTTATTGGAAAGACAATGCAATAAAACTTGAAGGCGAAAGCGTAAATTCTTTTTCAAAAATGTTTTTGCAACTTTGGAACGCTTGTAAAAAAACGACTGAAGATTTTAATCCTTATTTTGTAAATCATTCTAAGAAAAAAAATCTTGAAAATTTAATAATTCCTTATGACGATAACGCTTTTAATAATGAAGATATTGCGGAAAATGTTTATCTTTATTTAATCAACAATGCAAAAAATTATATTCATATTACAAGTCCATATTTGCTTTTGGACAATTCTATGAAGGAAGCGTTGATTTTAGCGGCAAAACGCGGCGTTGATGTAAGCATTATGTTGCCGTCAAAACCAGATCATATTTTGACTTTTTGCGTAGGAAAAACTTTTCTTCCGGAATTGCTTGAAAACGGAATTAATATTTATATTTACGAAAAAGGATTTTTGCATGCTAAAACTTTTATTTGTGATGATAAAATGGCGACGGTTGGTTCAATAAATTTGGATTACAGAAGTCTTTATCATCATTTTGAATGTGCGGCGTTTATTTACGACAAAAAACTTGTGCCACAAATTGAAGCGGATTTTGTTGATTCAGAAAAAGATTGCTTAAAAATGCAAATTTCTGATTATAAAAAAATTTCTTGGTATTGCAGAGCGTACGGAAGAATTTTTAGAATTTTCGCTCCTTTACTTTAAGATTTTTTTTGAAAAGATTGCGTTTTATTGTGTTTAAAAGATTGCGTTAAGTAAAAAAATTAAATAAATTTATGTTATGAAATTTGTAAATATGAAAAAAATTTTTTCTTTGGCTTTTTTAAGTTTTTTTGGAATTTTTGTAGCGAAAGCGTCAATTGATGTTCAAGTTCCTTTTAAGATTGTAAATGCTTATTCGATTTTTGATTTTGAAGATAATTTTTATGAAACAGAACTAACGCCTTTTCCAATTCCGTGGATTGGACCCGTTCGTGTAAGTTATGTTTTTGATAAAGATGAAACAAAACCTTTTTACTTTTCGGCGGGATTAAGTTCTTATGCTTATCCAATGCAAACAATTTGTGCTTCTGGTTCTGCATTTTTTAAGCTTTACGAGTTTAAAAATCACAATACTTTAGAACTTTTAAATGTTTTAGATTTAGGTTATGCACATTTTGCTTGGGAATATTTTGATGCTGATTTAGGAAAACGAAATGTAGCACATTATAATTCTTTTTGTGCTGGATATAATTTGAGTTTGATTTATAGAACATCTCGCACTTTTTTAGGATTTGGACCAAGAATCGAACTTGTCTTAAATAAAAACAGTTTTATGCTTTACGGTTTTGAACTTAGCATTTGTTATAGATTTAAAGGCATCTCAAAAAGCTCAGAAATTGATTCTTCTTTGACAAACTCTTCGCTCTAGTTGATACTTTGTTACTTGACAGTTGGTGGTTTCGACAGGCTCAACCACCGTGTTCGTTGCAGTGACAGATTCTGAAACAAGTTC
>CAZLXK010000337.1:0-2472 GCA_964563305.1 uncultured Treponema sp. | reverse complement strand
TGTTCAATTTTCTTCATAATTATGTTTACAGTACATTTATAAATATAAACTAAATACATTCATACTTATAAACAAAAACGTCCATACTTATGTTTGTACTACATTCATACGTATGAACGGTATATCTTCTTACTTATGAACATGAACGGCAATACTTATGAATTTGGTGGTATCATACTTATGAATTTTTTTCCGCAAAAAAAAGGCTTCTGGTACGCCAAAAATGTACCAAAAGCCTAATAATTAAAGTTCATAACGGTTTCCTTTTCGCAAAAAAGCGAGTTTTAATTTTTTTAAGCAAAGTCCGTTATTCACTCTGCCTAAACCTAACTTTTAACTTTCTTCGCTAGAAGATGAGTCTGTGTCTTCTTTAGTTTCAGAAATTTCTTGCTTCTTCAAAAAAGCGGCGTCGATTTTTGCAAAAGTCGGCCTTGAAAGCATTTCGTTTATTCTGACATCTGGAGTGTAAAGAATCTTCAAGCCGTTGATGTGCTCGCTTGTAACATCGGTTGCTTTTTCTTGTCCTGGACCTGTGGACTTAAAGCCGATTTTGAAAATTCCAAAATCATCTAAGCGCACTTTGTAGCCGAGCATAAGATAGTCTGGAACTGTACTCAAAAGGCTTGCAATTACAGTTTTTATGTCTGCTCTTGTAAGAGTCGTTTTTTCGCTGATTTTATCGCACAAAGTGTCGATTCCAATTTCTGCGACATACGCAGGTGCCGGATAATACTTTGGCTCAGCATCAAGTTCACGCGGGTTTATTCTTTTCCTTGAAACAAAAGTTATAGCCATAAGGGCCTCCTCATAAATAATTTGAGATTGGTTTTCTGCAATTCTTTTTTGGAAGTTCATCTTTCTTGACAAGAAAAATGCTTTTCTGGAGCAGACCGCAAGAATCTTTTTTAGATTTCTTTGCGTTTTTGGCTGCAGAATCAACCGAATCTTTTTAATAGTTTTTAATTCGATAAAATCGAATTAACATATTTTAAATATAATTATTAAATAACAATTTGTCAATAAAATAAATCGAAAATATCGAATTGTTTCTTTAATTTTTAGTAGACTTTTTTCAAAATTTGCCGATAATAAAAATATAAATCGCTAAAGTCGAATTTTAATAAAAAAAAGGAAAAATTATGTTAATTTCATTTTCTGTAGCAAATTTTCTTTCTTATAACGAAAAACAAACTCTTTCGATGAAAGCCGGAAAACTCCGCACAAAAAAAGAACATCTGCATGAAAACAAGGAAAAAGGCAACATTTTAAAATTCTGCGCGATTTACGGCGCAAACAGCGCAGGAAAATCAAATCTTTCAAAGGCGATGAATTTTCTGCGCGGTTTTGTTCTTATCGGAAAGCTTCCGCCAAATTCAAATGAGCTTTACTGCATGACGCACAAGGAAAACAAAGAAAAGCTCACTTTTTTTGAAATTTGCATTCTTATAGACGGCGTTCCTTACACTTACGGGCTTGAAATCAATCTTCAAACTCAAATTGTTCAAAAAGAATGGCTCTTTTATGAAAAAGCGGAAAAACCACACTATCTTTTTAAGAAAGAATCTTGTGAAGCTGGAATTGAATTTTTTGATGTTCTAAAAGATACAGAAGAGCTTTCTGTTTTGGGAAAAGTTTTTTCTTCCGGCGAAAGTCCGTTTTTGTTCAGCATAAATCACAACACGAGGCGGTTTTACGAAGAAAATCCTAACGCGATAATTTTAAATAAGATTTTTAACTGGTTTAATCAAAGTTTTGAGGTAATTTATCCTGACCAAGCGATAAACGACACAACTCTTTTAAGCGAAAACGAAGGACTTTCAGAATATGCAAAACTTCTTTCTGAATTCAAAACCGGAATTATACGAATTGACGAGGAAGACACAAGCGAAGAAAAAGTAAAAAACTCAATTTCTATTCTTGATAGGGCAAATCTTGAAGTTATGATGAGCGTTGTAAATACATACAACAAAGCGTCGCCTGCCAAGCAAAAATGGGCTGCGATTGCACGAAACCGTGCGAATATTTTTACAATCCGCCTAGACGAAAACGGAAACGCCCAATATAAAGTGCTTAAATTTGTCCATAAATATAAAGATGAGGAAGTAAAATTTGAAATGCAACGAGAAAGCGACGGAACTTACAGGCTTTTTCAACTTTTGGATATTCTTCTAACAAGCAAAAACAAAGTTTATATGATTGACGAAATCAGCCGCTGCATGCATCCGCTACTGACAATAAAATTTATAGAAAAATTTCTTGACGAATGCAAGAACCGCAATGTCCAGCTTATTGCGACAACACACGAAACTCATCTGATGAAGCATGAATATCTTCGCCGCGATGAAATTTGGAGCTGCGAGCAAAACGAAAACGGCGAAACGCTCTTAAAAAGCTTTGATCGTCCGGAAGTGCGCATTGACAAAGTGATTGAAGAAAATTATTTACAAGGAAACTTCGGCGGATTGCCGTATT
>CAZLXK010000336.1:0-2481 GCA_964563305.1 uncultured Treponema sp. | reverse complement strand
GTTTTTGTGATTTTGATTTTTCTAAGTATTTTGCTAAAAATAAAATGTATACAATTTTTCCAATTTCTGAAGGTTGAATTGAAAAAGATTTAAATCCTAACCAACTTTTTGCATTGTTTCTTTCAATTCCAAATTTCCAAGTAATTGCAAGTAAAAAAATCAGAATTACATATAAAATAGTTGATAAATTATAAAATTTTCTGTAATCGTAAAGAGTAAAAAAAATCATTAAAGCAAAGCCCACAACAGCCCAAACAATTTGCCTTATATAAAGTTTATTTATCATTACGCCCATTGCATTAAATGCTGAAGAATATATAAATAAAATTCCAATCGTCGTAAGAAAAATTGTACAAAGAATCAAAATGTAGTCAAAACGATTAAAAAACTTTGTTCTCATTTTACTCTCTTCGTCCTTGATTTCGATTTGGTTTATAACCTAAAACTTTTACAGCTTCTTCGTAAGTTTGATCATTAAAAATTCCTTGAATAATTAAACTATTTGCATAAGTAGCCCACCATTCCCAATCATTAACCGCTTCAACAAGTGTTACAACTACAATTTGATCTTCTGGTGGAGCATTATAAGGTGCATAAGAGACCATCCAAGAATGCCAATGTCCTTTTTCATAACCGTTTACTTCGGCGGTTCCAGTTTTTCCGGCAATTTCTACGGATTTTAAGTTCATAGGATAAACTGCAGTTCCGTTAGTTATTGTATAACGCAAATTTTCTTGTACAGTTTTCCATACATCTTCAGGAATTGTAGATGATTGCAAAATTTGAGGTTTTACTTCTTCAATTATTTCGCCTGAAACAGGATCTCTTACTTCTTTTAAAAGATGTGGTTTATAAATTATTCCTTTATTAACAACCATTGCCATCATATTTGCTACATGCAAAGGCGTTACAGTTGTATAACCTTGACCAATAGAAATATTCATTGTGTCGCCACCAAGCCACTTTTCATGAAAACGTTTTTCTTTCCATTGTGCTGTAGGAACAAATCCAAAACTTTGACTTGGCAAATCAATTTCAAGACTTTTTCCAAATCCAAATTCCTGCGCGTAAGACGAAATTTTTTCTACACCAAGATTATCTCGACCAACAATCCAAAAGTAAACATCGCAAGATTGTGCTAAGGCATTTTTCAAATCTAAAAATCCGTGTCCTGGCTTTTTTACGTGACAAGAGAATTTTCTGCCTCCATACATAATTTCGCCCGGACATTCAATTTTCTTTTCTGCAGGAATTGCTTTTTCGTTCAAAATCGCAGCAGTCATAATTGTTTTAAAAGTTGATGCAGGCGGATAAGTTGCGTTAACAGAACGATTAAGCAAAGGATTATTTTTTTCGTTTATAAGTTTTGTATATTGAGCAGCAGAATCATCTCCAGAAAAAATATTTGAATCAAAATATGGATAAGAAACCATCGCAAGAATTTCTCCAGTCGTAGGTTTTAAAACTATTGCTGAACCAACTCGGTTTCCTAAAGATTTTTCTGCTAAAGTTTGAATTGTGCTATCTATTGTTAAAACTAAATTTTTCCCACTTTCAGGAGGAATAATACTTGCTTCATTATTTAAAACACGATTATTTACATCAACTGTTCGAATAACGCTTCCTTCTTTTCCTTGAAGAAGTTCATCATATTGCTTTTCAATTCCAGTTTTTCCGATTACAGAATTTCTTGTATAACCTTTGTTGTAAAGCATATTTAATTCTTCTCTAGTAATATCGCCAACATATCCTAAAACGTGGCATATTGAACCAGTTTCAACATAATTTCGAATTGGTTTGTTTCTCCAAGAAACGCCAGGAAGGTCTGTAATATTTTCTGCAATATTGCAAATTATTTCAAAACTGACATTATTTTTTACTTCATAACTTATAAAAGATTTTTTTACATCTGCTGGAAGCTTTTTATCAATTTCATTTTTTGAAATTCCAAGATATCCTGCCAATTTTGTAACTACAGTGTCAAATTTTTCATTTTCAATTTCGCCCGGAGTTAAATCAACAGCAAAGGAAGGATTATTTATGACCATTGGGAAAATCGCATTTCTATCAAAAATTTCACCACGCTGAGCAGGAATTCTTGAAACAATTGTAGAAATTCTTTCAGACTGATTTCTATAATTCTGACCTTTTACAATTTGCAAAGAAAACAATCTAATCGCATAAATTATAAAAGACGCAACAATAATTATGAATAAAACTAAAAGTTTTCCATTTTTTTTCTGAGGATCTTCATTTTTTATGTTATTAAAATCACTCATTTAATATTTGTCTCCGGTTTTAAAATTAATGATTTCTTAAACAAATTTAGAAACATAAAAATAAACGGAGCAAGAATTGTATTAAAAATTAACTGAAAGAGAAATGTCCATGAGAACGGATTAAAAGTAAGAAGTGCATTTGGATATAAAACTGAAATCAATAAAAGCAAAATCGCTTTAAAAATTGTGGCAGAAAATCCTA
>CAZLXK010000335.1:0-2506 GCA_964563305.1 uncultured Treponema sp. | reverse complement strand
AGAAGATGGCGACAAGGAGGTCGCCGTAAAACTTTAAAGACCTTGAGAATTTTCGCGGAGAGAAAATTCTCGTTATTGACAGACTTTACTAAGAAAATAAAATCTATTCACAGAAAATAGAGACAAGGATGTCGCTTAAAACTGCAAAAAAAAACTTGAGAATTTTCTCAAAGAGAAAATTCTCGTTATTGACACGATGTCAAGATGTTTACAAGTTTCATTATTTTTAGTAAACTCTTTGCAAAATATTTTAGAAATCATCAATTTACAAATAAATTTTATTGGGAGGCTTTATAATGATTTTTCCTTTGGAAGAAATGGTAAAGTTTAAAGGTGGAATGTACGAAATTACAGTTGCAGCAAGTCGTCGTGCTTATCAACTTGCAATGATAAAAGAT
This sequence comes from uncultured Treponema sp., assembly GCA_964563305.1. Lineage (GTDB taxonomy): Bacteria > Spirochaetota > Spirochaetia > Treponematales > Treponemataceae > Treponema_D. Next base: position 2,108 of record CAZLXK010000335.1, on the reverse strand, counting down.
GAAACTGTAGAAGAAAACGATGGAAAAGTTGTAAGTTTGGCTGCTCGTCAACTTTTTACAGGCGAAGTTCATTACAGACTTGACGCTCCAAAGCAATAATAAAATTTAAAATTTAATTTTGTGAAGGCAAAGATGACTAATAAAATTCCTGTAATAGTAATTTTTGCTCCAACAGCATGTGGAAAGACTGCTTTAGCAAAGGATTTTTTTGGCAAAAGCAGCCTTTCTTGTTTTAAAGGAATGGGTGAAGTAATAAGTGCCGATTCTCAAGCAGTTTATATTGGAATGGATCTTGGAACTGCAAAACCAAGTTTAGAAGAACAACAAGATCTTCCACATCATTTAATAAATTTAATAACGCCAGACGTTCAGTTTGGAGCGGGCGATTTCTTACCTTTAGCAGATCAAAAATCAAAAGAAATTTATGAACGAAAAAAAATTCCAATCGTTTTAGGCGGAACTGGATTTTATATAAGAAATTTTTTGTTGGGACTTCCAAAAACGCCAGAAAGTAATCCCGAATTGCGAAAAAATCTTATAGAAAGGGCAAAAAATGAAGGTTCACTTTTGCTTTACAAAGAATTGCAAAAAATCGATCCAATTTATGCTTCAAAAATAAACTCTCATGATTCTTACAGAATTTGTCGTGCTTTAGAAGTTTATAAATTAACTGGCAAAACTTTAAGTTCTATAAAAGTTCCAAACGAACTTCGCTCGCAATATAGTTTTAAAACAATAATTTTAACTCGAGAACGCAAAGATTTGTATTCAAGAATTGATTTGCGTGTAGAAAAAATGTTTAAAGACGGACTTGTTCAAGAAGTTGAAAATCTAAAAAATCAAGGTTATGGAAAAAATTCGCCTGGAATGAAAGCGATTGGCTACAGTGAATTTTTTGAAGAAAATCAAGATTTAGAATCAATAAAAGAAAAAATTAAATTAGATTCACATCATTACGCAAAAAAGCAATACACTTTTATGAAAGGAATTCCAAACGCTTTAACAATAAATGCCGATGATAAATCAAGTTTTTCTAAGATAATTGAAGATTTTGTTTCTTCACTGGAATTGTAATAATAAAAGTTGTTCCTTTTCCAAGTTCAGATTCAACTTTTATATTCCATTTCATACTTTCAACAATCGCTTTTACAACAGAAAGTCCAATTCCAAATCCTTCTTCGCGCCGAGAATTTGTGCCTCTGTAAAGCAAATCAAAAACATGCTCTAAATCTTCTGATTTAATTCCGCAACCTGTGTCGCCAACAAAAAATTTAATATTTTCTTCAGATTCATTTTCTATTGCCTTAAAATAAATTGTGTCGCCAGAATTTGTGTATCTTAAAGCGTTACTAATAAGATTTTCCACACAACTGTTAAGAAGTTTTGTGTCAACTTGAATTTCTGTATTTTCATCAATTTTAATTTCAGTTTCAATTTTACGATTATAAATATCAGAAATTCCTGTAAGACTTTTTGCGTAAGTTTCAAAAATTGATTTTGCTTTATGATATTCAAGAAGTTTTGTCCAATCAGAATTACTTAATTTTACGTAATTTATAAGATCATTTATTAATTCTTCAAGAGATTTTGATTCAGAATGAATGATTGAAATTGATTTTTTGATTTCTTCTGGATCTGTAACAACTTGATCTTTAATTGCTTCTGAATAACCTTTTATAAGTGCAACTGGAGTTCTAAGATCGTGGCTCGCTCCCATAATAAATTTTGTTTTTTTATCTTGAGATTCTTTTAGCGACTGTCTCATTTTTTCAAGATTTTCAAGAAGCGACGTAATTTCATTTATATTTTTTTTGTTTTTTACTTCAATTTTTGCATCAAAGTCGCCGTTCGCAATTTTTTTTGTTGAATTTTCAATGATTTTTAGCGAATCAAAAATATTTTTCGATAATAAAATCAAAAGCGTAACTGAAAGAATTTCAAAGCAAATGCAAATCGCAAAAAGTATATAAATAGAAAGTTTTGGTTTTTTATGCAAGGACTTTTCTGAAAATTGGCTTATAACAATAATTTTTTCTTTTTCAGTTAAATTTTTTTTGTTTACTTCAAGAATTTTTTGATTTTCATTTTCATAATTCATAATGTAATAT
>CAZLXK010000334.1:0-2517 GCA_964563305.1 uncultured Treponema sp. | reverse complement strand
TGCCTTCTAAGCAGAGGGTCGGCAGTTCGAGTCTGCCTCGCGTCAAAGAAAGCACTTGTAGTTTTTTGCAAGTGCTTTTTTATTTTTCAAATAAGAGCAATTTTTTTAAGCAATTATCAAAATCAATCATCATAATCGCTTTCATAAATTGCAATAGAACCTAAACGGCGAGGAATGCTATAAGACCAAGAGAAAGTTTCATCTCGTCCAGCAGAAATCGCATACATATCAACATACCAAACGCCACTTTCGCTACTTGTACTTGAATACGTAAAATCTTCATCATTCTGAACTGGCAAAGGATTATTTTCATCATCAGAATTAAAATTAAAACCATATTTTGAATTTATTGAACGGCGTGGATAATATGTATTTGTAATTGTATTATTTGGATCAGAATAAGAAGTCAACAACTGCGAGCCTACACAAATCACATTTTGATAAGCACTATCATTTCCATAATCCATAAGGCGAATATAACAATATCTGTTTTCACCAACCGCCGAAATTAAAGGCGAAATAGTTCCAATACTTGTATTTAATTGAACGTATTTTGCTGTTTGTATTAAGTAATCTGCAGCACTAGAAACATTTGTAGAATCACTTGTGTAAGAATCAACTCGTGATTGAACATTAAGCATTGTTGAATAATTATTGTAAATTTTGTAATAAACTTCGGTTCCAGAAAATAAAAAAGATGAACTTGCATTAAGATAACTAGAATTTACTTCGCTAGTTGCAGAAGTTTCATTTGTCTGAAAACTAAAAAATCTTGTTAAAGGGTCGCTTCCAGAATAATAAGGTTCGTTTAATTGCAACGGAGGATCTAAATAATAAAAACTATCAAGTCCGCAACCCAAATTTAAAAAAATAAAAAGATATATTTGTAAAACCGACAATAATTTAAATATTTTAGTTTTAAACGAATATATCTTTTTCATATTTGAATAAACAAAAAATGTTAAAATATGTTTCAAAATTTAGTTGATTTTTCCTTGAATCCTTAAAGAAATAAGTCTACTTTGTGCAAGTTTTGTCCATTCATCATCAGGATAAGAATCAACTAATTTGTTATATGCTTTTTGAGCATTATCATAATTTTCTAAACTTTCTGCTACACGACCTTGAGAAAAAAGAGCGTGAGTTATTAAATAAAAATCTTGTGATGAAGTTGATTTGTCATAAAAAGTATAAGCCTCTTCAAGATTTCCAAGTTCTTCGCAACAAATTCCAGCATTATAATTAGCAATAGGATTTGTGTATGTTTTCTTAGAAAGCGAAGCAACTTTTTTGTAAGAATCAAGTGCATTTTGATAATCTTTTTGTGAAAAATAAATATCTGCTGCAAGAAGATTTGCTCTTACGCCAACAATTCCAGATTTTGAAATGTAAAGTTTTAAAGATTCAAGCACATTTTCTTGTCTAGTTTTAATTTCTTCTTGGGAAAGTTCAGAAGAATTTTTTGTATAATTATATTCAATAGTTTCTATTGCAGAAAGATTTTTCTTAGTTGATGAATCTTTTACGCCAAGAAAAATACAAAAAGCCACAGCAATTATTAAAATGGCACATAAAACTATTAAAAGAATTTTTCTATTATTTGAAACAAAACCTTCAAGTTTTTTTTCAGGATTCACATTTTTTTTCTCTTTTTTCATTGTAAGTACATTTTCGGACATTTTAATTTTGCTCCATAAAATAAATTTTTGTAAAAACTTCCAAAGTATCAAAATTTAAAAGTTTCTTGATTATATATATTAACTAAAACTTTGTCAAAACCTGCATTTTTAATGTATCTGCTGACTTAAAACTCAACAAGTTGAGAGACAACGAAGTTATCGAACAACTCCATTTTCTTTTATTCCTAATTCATTCATCAATCTTGAAACATAAGTTCTTTGAACATCTAAAACTTTTGCCGCTTTAGTTTGATTCCAATTACATTCATTCAAAATTTTTATAAGATATTTTCTCTTAAAAGAATTTATTGCATTTTTTAAACTTTTGTCATTTTTTAAATCAATATCATCTATCATCATTGAATCATGATTTTTATTTTCAAATTCATTTATAGGAAGTCTCAAATCTCCAACTTGAATTAAAGGCGGTTCGCCAACTATGCATGCTCTTTCGATTGTATTTTCTAATTCACGAACATTTCCCGACCATCTATATTCGTAAAGAACTTTTTTTGCACTTTCTGAAAAACCTTCAAAATTTTTATGAGTTTCATTTTTAAACTTCGCTAAAAAGTATTCACAAAAATCACGGATTTCATCTTTTCTCTCTCTTAATGGCGGAATAACTAACGGCAAAACATTCAATCTAAAATATAAATCTGCTCGAAATTTTCCATTTTCAACCATTTCTTCAAGATTCCTATTTGTTGCAGCAATTATCCGAACATCAACGCTAACAGTTTCGCTTGAACCAACTCGCTCAAATTTTTTTTCTTGAAGTACACGCAAAAGTTTTGATTGCAAATCTAAAGGAAGTTCACCGATTTCATCTAAAAAT
>CAZLXK010000333.1:0-2518 GCA_964563305.1 uncultured Treponema sp. | reverse complement strand
AACACAGCGAGAGGACTTCTTGTTAACGAAAAAGATGTTCGAGAAGCGTTAGATAATGAAATAATTGCAGGTTACGCCGCAGATGTTATTAGCGAAGAACCAATGAAAAAAGACAATTCTCTTTTAAAAGCAAAAAACTGCATTTTAACTCCGCACATTGCTTGGGCAGCAATAGAAACTCGCCAAAGATTATTAAATATTGTAATTGAAAATTTTAAATCTTACTTGAATGGAAATCCACAGAATGTTGTTTCGTAAACGTTTTGAACTTTTTGATTTCTTGAAGAAAAGCATAGCCCCGATTGTTTTTGACCTCCTGTCAATTACGAGAATTTTAGCATAACGAAAATTCTCAGGGTTCTTTATGCACTTATGACGACCTCCTTGTCGCCATCTTATGTTTTACAGTTAGTTTTTAAGAAACAACGCATAGCCCCGATTGTAAGGGCGAGCGAAGCGAGTTCTGGAGCAAAAGCGGAAGAATGGAGGCGACAGCCGTAACCCTGAAAAGCGGGTCGAAGACGTAAAACTTGCTCCAAAATAAAGTTATTTAACTTGATAAAAATCTTGCAAATAAATAAACTTATATTATATTTGAGGTTAAAGAGGTAAAATTATGGGAAAAACTATCGCACAGAAAATTTTTGATGCTCATATGGTTGACAATCCATTCCCTGGAACAAATGTTTTAAAGCTTGACAGAGTTTTTTGTCATGAAATTACAACTCCTATTGCTATAAATGATTTAGTTGAACGCAATAAGGATCGTGTTTTTGATCCAACAAAAATTAAAGCGGTTATTGATCATGTTACTCCTGCAAAAGACAGTAAATGTGCTCTTCAAGAAAAAATTTTAAGAACTTGGGCAAGACGAAATAATATTAAAGATTTTTTTGATATTGGTGCTAATGGCGTTTGCCATGCGATTTTTCCTGAAAAAGGTTTTGTTCGGCCAGGATTTACGGTGATTATGGGAGACAGCCACACTTGTACTCACGGAGCGTTTGGTGCGTTTGCGGCGGGCGTTGGAACTACTGATTTGGAAGTTGGAATTTTGAAAGGCGTTTGTTCTTTTAGAGATCCAAAGGCAATCAAGTTCGTTTTAAATGGAAAATTAAAAGATGGAGTTTATGCAAAAGACGTTATTCTTTATTTGATTGGACAAATCGGAACAAATGGAGCAACAAATTGTGTTGCAGAATTTACAGGTCCGATTGTTGATAATATGAGCATGGAAGAAAGAATGACAATTTGTAATATGGCAGTTGAAGCTGGTGCAACAAGTGGAATTTGTTTTCCTGATATGACGACTGTTGAATATTTATGGCCATTTATTAAAGATGAATTTTCTTCAAAAGAAGAAGCTTTAAAAGAATATAGAAAATGGGTTGATGATCCTGACGCTGAATATGAAAAAATTTACACTTATGATTTGTCAGATTTGGAGCCAGTTTGTACAGTTGAATATAAACCAGATCAAATTAGAAAAATTTCTGAAATGAAAGGTACAAAAGTTGATCAAGTTTACATTGGTTCTTGCACAAATGGTCGAATTAGCGATCTTAGAATTGCTGCACAAATCTTGAAAGGACATCACATTGCTGACGGAGTTCGTGGAATTGTAAGCCCAGCAACTCCTCTTATTTACAAAATGGCTTTAGACGAAGGAATTATAGACATTTTTATGGACGCAGGCTTTTGCGTTACAAATCCAACTTGCGGTGCTTGCTTAGGAATGAGTAACGGCGTTCTTGCTGAAGGTGAAGTTTGTGCTTCTACCACAAATCGAAACTTTAACGGAAGAATGGGAAAAGGCGGAATGGTTCATTTAATGAGTCCTGCGTCTGCAGCAGCTACAGCAATTAACGGCACAATTACAAATTCGCAGCTCTATAAAGGCTGAGTTAAAACTTATTTTTAGGGGAACAATATGAAACAGTTTGGTGGAGAAGTTCTTTTTTTGGATCGTTCAGATATAAACACTGACGAAATCATTCCTGCAAAATATCTTACAGAAAACACAAAGCAGGCGTTAAAACCTTACCTTCTTGAAGATTTAAAACTTGAAGGTTTTAATCCAAAACAGGATATTATTGGAAAAAAGGTTATTATTACCCGTGAAAATTTTGGTTGTGGCTCAAGTCGTGAACATGCTCCGTGGGCACTTGAAGTAAACGGAATTTATTGCGTTATTGCTGTAAATTTCGCACGAATTTTCCGCCAAAATATGTATAACTGCGGACTTCTTGCATTAGATATGCCAAAAAGAGATATTGAAGATATGTTTCATACTTTTGCTGATAAAGACACTGAATGTAAAATTGAGCAAAAAGAAGATGGAACTTGGAAAGTAAAGTTAATTGCCGGTTCACTTTCAAAAAGTTATCCGTTCAAATTAGAAGGATTTGAAAAAGCACTTATTGAAAATGAAGGTTGGATTGGTTACGCTGATTCAAAATATTGATTTTAAGTTTTCTTAATGACACATTCCCGTGTTGATGCATGGGAATGATTTTTT
>CAZLXK010000332.1:0-2521 GCA_964563305.1 uncultured Treponema sp. | reverse complement strand
AACAAGCGGGCGAAGATAAAGATTTTAAAAATTTAAAAGTTAGCGAAGAAAATGCTCCAAAGGCGATTTTTCCAACTTATCTTCCTTCAAAAAACATAAACAAAACTTGTCCTGAATTTTTAAAAACATTTCCTTTTTCAAGCGACACAATTATTTTTCCAGCGAATGAAGAAAAAATCCAAATTGAAAGTGAATGTGGAATTATTTTTGATGTAAAATGGCAAGAAAATAGAATTGTAAATTTAAAAGCGAAATCTTTTGCTTCCTCAAACGATTGTTCGATTAGAAAGCAAGGTGCAAAGAAAATCAGCGAAAAGAAAAATTGGGGAAATAAATCTAAAGGCGTTTCTAAAAATCAAATTGAAATTGACGAGTTTTCTGAAAATGGAATTTTAAACTCTTATAGAATTGCAAGTTTTTTACGTAGAAATGGAGAAATTTTTGATTATGGCGAAGATTCTGCAATAAAAAATTATTCTTACATTTATGACAAATTGATTTTTTGGATGATTGACAAATTTAATAATCAAAAAGATGAAGGTCCAGCGGAAAATATTCACGATTATCTTTTGGATTGTGGAAAGCCTGAAAAAATTTTTGTTTCGATTGGAGCAACTCGTTATACGGCTTTTGGCGAAAAAAACTTTTTGAAAGAAAATGATGAAACTTGCGTAATTCTTTATCCTGAAAATAAATATAATCACGAAGAAATTAGAAATTTTGTTTTGAATGATAATTTTGATTTTAATGATATTTCTGTTTTACGGCAAAAAATTGTTTTAGGAGAAAATTTTAATTTTTGCGTTTGAGGATTTGTAATTTGTGATTTTTAGTTTGTAAGAACTTAAAGCAGTTGACTAAAGCGTTCTTGAAGTAAAGCCTAGCCCCGATTGTAGTGGCGCCAACGGCGTTCTCTGCAAATTGACAGTTTTTATGCAAAGCATTTGTAGATTGTCACGCCACGTTCGCTCCTCGCAATGACGTATTGACTGTTATTTTTGCAGAGAATGTAGCGAATAGCGGAACCACGAAAAGCGGGTTAGTACAAAAAAGTATGCTCCAGAATAAAAATAAAAAAGCCCGAGTGAATTTTTTACATCATTCGGACTTATGTTTTTGACTAGAAATTAAGCTTTAAGTTTTAGGTAAAATTATTAACGCTTTAAGTTAATTACAGTTTCGAGCATGGAATCTCCAGTTTGAATAGTTTTTGCATTTGATTCAAAGCCACGCTGAGTTACAATCATATCTGTAAGTTGCTCCGTAAGATCCACGTTACTCATTTCAAGCGTTCCTGCGAGTAAACTTCCCTTGCCTGCTGTTCGACTTTCGCCAATATTTGCCATTCCAGAGTTGATACTTTCCGCAAACATTGTGTCGCCTTTTTTCTCAAGTCCGCCTTGATTTGTAAAACTTGCCATTGCAATTTGACCGATTGTTCTTACTGAACCATTTGAATAAACGCCAGTAATAATTCCGTTTTGGTCAATTTTGAAATTGTCAAGATAACCGAGTTTGTATCCGTCTTGATAATTTGCTTTAGTTGTACTTTTTGAAGCGGCTTGTGTGATTGAATTTTCCATTGAGCCGATTGTTCCGAGATTTAAGTTGAAAGTTTGGCGATAAGGATTTCCGTCTTCATCAGGATTTGAATCCGCAACATTGTAAGACGCTTGAAGTACAATTTCGCCTTCTGGATTAGATTCGTTTCCTGCACTATCTTGAACCGAAAGCAATTTTCCCGTGTTGTCAAAATTCAAAATGTAAGTGTTGTCCACGCCGTCAGTTGTGCCAAAACCGATTCTTGTTTGCGTAAAATCCGCATTATCTGGATCGACGGTTACATTTACTGCCCATTGGTTTGGATTTCCGGGAACTTTTGTAAAATTCATTTGTACTTGGTGAGCGTTTCCGTAAGTGTCGTAAATATTGATTTCTGTTTGCCAAGTTCCTTCGAGAATTTGATCTTGAGTTGGATTTTCTGGAATTTCTGGCGTATTTTTATTTAAGTTGCAAAAATAATGCACGTTTTCTGTTGCGTGAGGAGGATCTTTTTGTCCTACAGGAATTACAAGATCTGTTGGAGTTGCGGAAGTTCTTAAAATTTGGCGACCATTTGCTTCTTCTGCCATCCAACCTTGAACACGAAGTCCATTTGACGGATTTACTAAAGTTCCTTCAGAATCAACGCCAAAAACTCCCGCTCGCGTATAAAATGTTTCGTCTCCGTTTTTTAACACAAAGAATCCGTTTCCTTGAATTGCGATATCTGTAGAAACGCCAGTTGACTGCAAATTTCCTTGCGTAAAAATTGTGTCAATAGCAGCAACACTCATTCCAAGTCCAACTTCTTTAGGATTTACACCGCCGACTTCTTCGTTTGGACGACTTGCTCCTCCAAGTTGCTGACTAATCATATCTTGAAAATCAACTCTTCCACGTTTAAAACCATAAGTGTTTACGTTAGAAATATTGTTTCCAATTACATCCGTGCGTGTTTGGTGATTTTGCAAGCCAGAGA
>CAZLXK010000331.1:0-2523 GCA_964563305.1 uncultured Treponema sp. | reverse complement strand
TGCACAATGTCAAAAGGACACAAATATTTTGTTGCGGAAACTTGCGAATATCAGCGTCATTTTATGAATTTTCATCCACAAAAAATAGTTTTAACTTCTGTGGAAAGCGATCATCAAGATTTTTATCCAACTTATGAAGATATTAGAAACGCTTTTGTAGATTACGTAAAAAAACTTCCGCAAAACGAAGATTTAATTTTTTGTGCTGACGACAAAGGTGCGAGCGAAACTGCTGAAATTGTAAAAAAATCTCGTCCAGACATAAATTTTATTCCTTATGGTGAAAATGCTTTTGGCGATTTTAAAATTGAATTTGGTAGAATTGAAAATGGAAAGCAATATTTTAAGGTTGCGTCTTTAGGCGAATTTTATATTTGCGTTCCGGGAAGCCATAATGTTCGAAATGCAACTGCGGCTCTTGCGGTTGCGGTTGAACTTTTGAAAAATGATAAAAAAAATCCGCAAGATTATATTGAAAACTTAAAAAAAGGTCTTGCTGAATTTTCTGGCGGAAAACGTCGTAGTGAAATTTTAGGTTATAGAAAAAATAAAGCAGGTCAAGATATAATTTTTATTGATGATTACGGACATCATCCAACTGCAATAAAATCAACACTTTCTGGCTACAGAAAATTTTATAAAAATCATAAAATTGTTGTGGATTTTATGAGCCACACTTATTCAAGAACTCAAGCCTTGCTTAAAGAATTTGCTTCATGTTTTACAGACGCGGATGAGCTTATTATAAACAAAATTTATGCAAGTGCTCGCGAAGATGCAAGTTCTGCAAAGGTGAACGGAAAAATTCTTGCTGAAGAAACAAAAAAATACAACAAAAATGTTTCTTACGTTGAAGAATTTGAAGATGCTGCAAATCTCGCTGTGGAAATCTTAAATCAAGATTGTTCAAAAGAATATTCTGATGGTTATCTTTTTGTTACGATGGGAGCAGGCGATAATTGGAAAGTTGGAAAACTTGTAATGGAAAAAATGGCAAAAATTTAATTTAAAATCGCAAAAATTTAGTTTGGAGATATTTTTATGAATAGTATGACGGGTTATGCTTTTAAGGAAGCGATTGTTGAAAATACGCAAATCAGCGTAGAAATAAAATCTGTAAATAATCGATTTCTTGATTTAAGCATAAATCTTCCTTCGTTTTTAAATCCGCTTGAGCAAAAAATCCGCAAAATTGTAAGTAAAAAAATTGTTCGTGGCAAAGTTGACGTAAACATTCGCGTAAAAGATTTGTCATCAACTGCAAAAATCTCTGTAGATGCTCAAGTAGCAAAAATGTATTTTGATGCATTTGAAAATATTGCAAAAAGTTTGGGTTATGTAAACGAATTTGATCAGGCTTCTATTCACTCTGTTGAGCTAGATGTAATTCCGCTTTCGTTAATTGTAAGTCAAGATGGAGTTTTAAATATTACGCACGAATATGACGCTGAAAATTATTGGCAAAAAATCGAAGGCGTTTTTAATGAAGTTTTAGAAAAATTTATTTTAGACAGAAATCGTGAAGGTGAAAATTTAAAAATTGATTTGCTTGAAAAACTTTCTATTTTAGACAAATGTGCCGCTTTTTTTAAGGAATGGCAACCTAAAATGGAAGTAAAGTTTAAAGAACTTATCACTTCAAAATTTAAGGAATTGCTCGCGGATAATGTTGATGAAAACAGAATTATGACAGAAACTGCCGCAATGCTTGTAAAATATACAATTAACGAAGAAATCATTAGACTTTTTAGTCATTTAAAAGCATTGCGTTTTGAAATCGAAAACAATCCAATTCCTGGCAAAAAAATTGATTTTATTTGTCAAGAAGCAAACCGAGAAATCAATACGATTGGAAGTAAAAATCAGTTTGCAGAACTTGGCGAAATGGTTATAAATGCAAAAGATGCTTTAGAAAATATCCGTGAGCAAAGTAAAAATGTAGAATGATTTTTGATTTTAATTTTCGAGGTAAAAATGAAAGAAATTCGAGTTGCTATTAGCGGAAAATCTGGTTGCGGAAATACGACAGTTAGCACGCTTTTAAGTCAAAGGCTTGGCGTAAAACTTATAAATTATACTTTTAGAACTCTTGCCCAAGAGCGAAATCTTACGCTGGCACAAGTTATTGAAAATGCAAAAACTGACGATTCTTATGATATTTACGTTGATAATCATCAAGTTGAACTTGCAAAAAAGGAAAGTTGTGTTTTAGGAAGCCGACTTGCAATTTGGATGTTAAAAGAAGCGGATTTTAAGGTTTATCTTCTTGCAAGCGATGAAGTTAGAGCCAAAAGAATTTTTAACAGAGAAGGCGGTTCTTTAGAAGAAATTAAAAATTTTACTGCAATGCGCGACAGTGAAGATAGTCGGCGTTACAAAAAACTTTATAATATAAACAATAATGATTATTCTGTTGCTGATTTAGTTATTGATACAGAAAATAAAACGCCAGAAATGATTGTTGAACTTATTTTAACTGAACTAAAAAAGCGAAATCTTATTGATTAAGAAAAACTAAATTAA
>CAZLXK010000330.1:0-2553 GCA_964563305.1 uncultured Treponema sp. | reverse complement strand
TGCGGCTTTTAGATTGTCGGGTCACGCCCGACAATGACAATATTTTTTTAAATCTTAATTCTGCCACGCAAACTTCTAGCAAGAGTTAATCTGTCTGCGTATTCCAAATCGCCGCCAACCGGAAGTCCAGACGCTAAACGCGAAATTACAACTCCAGTTGGTGACAAAAGTTTTTGAATGTAAAGTGCAGTTGTGTCGCCTTCTACAGTTGGATTTGTTGCTAAAATCACTTCTTGAATATTTTGAGTTTTTACGCGCTCAAGTAAAGCTGAAAGTTTTAATTGCTCAGGACCAATTCCGTCTAGTGGAGAAATAACTCCGCCTAAAACATGAAAAAGTCCATTGTATTCGTGAGAATTATTTATTGTGTTTACATCTTGTGCTTGCTCAACAACGCAAAGCAAAGTCTTGTCGCGCGTAGAATCTGAACAAATTGGGCAAGGATCATTTTCTGTCCAAAATCCGCAAATTGAACAAGGATGAATTTTTTCTTGCAAAGTTGAAAGTTGATTTGCAAATCTTTCAATAAAATTTTTATCAGATTTTAAAAGATAATTTGAAATTCTTATTGCTGATTTTTTTCCAATTCCCGGCAAACGCGAAAAACTGTCAACAAGTTCATCAAGTGCACTCATCAATTCATTCCTGGAAAACCTTTAAAATCCATTCCGCTAAGCATAGAACCTGCATTTTCTTTAATTGCTTCTTGAATTTTTTCGAGAGCAGCGTGATGTGCGGCTTTTATTAAATCTTGAAGCATTGGAACATCTCGATTGTCAACACAAATTGGATCAAGTTTTACGTCAACAAGTTCAAATTTTCCGTTCAGCGTAATTTGAACCATATTCCCGCCAGAACTTCCAGTCGCTTCAATTTCAGAAAGTTTTTCTTGAGCTTCTTTTAACTGATTTTGCATATTACTCAAGTTTCCTAAATTTTTCATCATATCAAAAGGATTCATTTTTTCCTCCAAGTTTTATTTTGTAAAAAACTTCACGTATTTTCTTCAAAGATACTAAAATCTCATATCTTTCGCCAAGCAATGTTCATTCTGACTAATTCCAGCCAACAACTGAACCGCGAAATTCATCACGAATTTGCTGAACTATTTGCGGTAAAACTTCTTTTTTTTCTTGTTTTTGAACTTCTTCAAGTTCGATTTTAAAATCCACTTGAAAAGAAAACATTTGCGAAAGTTTTTCAATAATTTTTGGCAGATTTTCTTTTATTGTAAAACTTTCAAATTTTTGCTTTGTTGTGCAACTTACAGTTTTTTCGTTGATTTGCCAATTTTCAGTTTGCATTAAAGCACTTGCCAACATTGCGTCAGAAAAAGACAAATCTTGAATCAAAAAATTTTTTACGCTCATAGGATTTTTTATGTCAAGCGAAACTTTTTCATTAATTTTTGGCGAAAACTTTGATTTATTTTGCTGTGATTCTTGATTTTCAAAATTTTCATAAGTTTTTAAAACACTTTCTTCTTCATCTTGAGAACTTGGAATAAAATTATCTTCGTCATCGTCTTCAGAATCAGAACCGTCATTAAAATTTTCATAATTGCCATCATAAGTAAAACTTACGGCTGACTTATTTAACGGCGGTTCAGCGCCGCCTTTCTTAAAAGATTCTTGCTGATTTTGCTGATTTTGCGGACTCGGCTGATTTTGCGAATCTAAAGCGCTAAAAGTTGGCAAAGCATTTGGCGAAGATTGCGAACTTGGCTGCAAAAACTGCGAATTTTGTTGCGAAACTTGAGAAACTGGCGGTTTTTGTTGCAAAACTTGCGGATTTTCTGCAATTTCTTGCGGAATTCCATTACCTTCTTGATCAAGATAAATTTTTCGCGGATAAGACGCTTCTTTTAGCAAGGGTTTTACTGAATCAATGGCTTTTTTTACTTCTGTGCTAGAAACATAATCTTTTAGCCAACAAAGTCTGCTCAACGCAAGTTCTGCTTCGTAACGCGGACTTAAAGAATAGCGAATGTCGCGATAAAGTTGCAAAAAAATATTCAAAGCTCGCTCTATTTTTACAGAATTCCAAGCGTCCAAGACTTCTTTTGAATACCGCTCAACATTATTTCCCAAAAGGGCTTCTCTTGTAATTCCATTTTTAATCAGCAAAAGACTTCGCAAATAATCCGTGCAATTTGAAATAAGTTGTTCAAGACTTACGCCGTTTTGCAAATATTCATCAAATTTTAAAAGAACTTGATCGGATTTTTGTTCAACGCACAAAGTAAAAAGTTCATTTAATTGGTCAACGCCAACAAGTCCAAGTTTGTCGCGGATTTTTTCGTAAGTGATTTCTCCGTCACTAAAAGCGGCAACTTGGTCAAACAAAGTGTAACTGTCGCGCATTGAACCTGTGGATTCTCGGGCGATCCAATAAAGAGCTTCGTCTTCTGCCTTAATTCCGATTTCTTTTGCGGCTAAAGCAAGTTGCTCCTTTACTTTTTCGATTGGAACTAAGCGAAAGTTGAATTGTTGACATCGAGATTTTATTGTTGCAGGAACTTTTTGCAATTCTGTTGTAGCAAAAATAAAAACT
>CAZLXK010000329.1:0-2565 GCA_964563305.1 uncultured Treponema sp. | reverse complement strand
ATCAGATGAAAAAATCATTTGGAGCAATGGGCGGAATGCTTAAAGGCTTTGGATTTGGAAAGAAAAAGTAAAAAAGGTACAAAAAGGGGAATTTTATGGAATACAGTCCAGAAGAAGCGTACCGAGCAGATCCAGAACTTTCGAAAATGGTAGATTATTTTAAGGCTGCTCACGAAACAAAGGAAGAGCGAAAGAAACGATTAGCAAAAGAAGCGGCGGAAGCAAAAGCGGAACAAGAAAAGAAACAGCAAGAACAAAAACAGAATGATTATGACAATGGTCAACCTTCTGCATCAGATACGCTTGCCACAGCATTAGCACTTGGGGCATTAGCACAACTTGTTGATTCCCTTCAAAATGCAAGCGGGAATAACGAAGAATCGACAAGTCAAGAACAAAATGAAAAGTCTAATGAAAGCAACGATTCAAATATTCGAAAACAAGAATATGCAGGAACAATTAAAAAATGTCCAAATTGCGGTGCGGAAGTCCCAGCATTTACATTAACGTGTCCAACTTGTGGACATGAATTAAAAAATGTAAAAGTAAATGATTCCCTAAAAGACTTTCAAGAAGGATTGATAAAATACGAAGGCAAACAGGAACGCGACTTTGTTGCAAGTTTCCCAATTCCAAACACACGTGAAGATTTGGGAAACTTTATGCTTATGCTTGCTTCTATCTTAAATAGTGACTTGCAAAATGGAGCAGATTCACTACGAATAAGTGCATTTTCAAGTAAATTCAACGAAGTAAAAAGCAAAATCAATATCAACTTTCCAGAAAACGACCCAATAAAAAAAGAAACTGAAAAATGGGAACAAATTATAAATTCAAAATTCGATAATTGGAAATCTTTGAATAAAAAACTCATAAAAAAACAGCAAAAAGAAAATGTAAAGCAGGAAAAGGAAAATATAAAAAAGCAGAAATTCAAATATAGGCATCCTATCGCACATAAAGTGATTTGGTTTTATATCTGGTTTTTTATTTTTGAGATAATTGGGCTTATTGTTTATCCAAATTATAAAGTGAAAAAATATACTGCAAAACTTGAACAAACATATAATGAAATAACAGAGTTCATCAGCAACGAAGATTACACAGCTGCTGAATTGAAATTACCAGAATTAAAATATGTTTCGCCAACTATTATGGATTCAAATGAATCTGAAAATAAAAAAATTTGGGAAGAAAAGCGAGCAGATTTGCAAAAATTAATTGATGAAGGCAAACGTAGAAAACGAAAATAAAAACTCATAAATATATTTAAGGAGGCAAAATTTATGAATAACAAAGCTTTTTTTCAAAATATTAAATTGGACGAATTTCAACAAGATATTCTAAAAATTAATTCGTCAGAAGAGAATAAACGTATTGTTCAAAAATATTTGGAAAAATGGAAAACATACCGTGATGGTAAAATGCAAGAACAAGAAAACGCTTTAATCGATTTGTTCAAGACCTTTCCTAAAAATAATAATTTGCAAAATGTTCTTGTAAAAGTTTCCTGCTTAAATGATTTTTATTCTACGAACATAAAAGACACATTCTCTGTAGCAAAAGTTATTTTCGACTTGCATATAGATGACCGTTTGCAAACTGGCGATTTAAATCTTGTAAATGATATTGCAGAGAAAACTAAAGAAAATGCTCACCGTCGTGAATATTCATTTGCATCAAAATATTGTTCTTTTCATAAGCCTGAAATATATCCAATCTTCGATAGCAGAAACGAGACAATGTTGAAATTTTATAAAAACAAGATTTCTGAAAAACCTTTGGAACTCAAAAAAGATTATGAATCGTATGTTTCAATAATCAATAAATATAAAAGTGCGTTCGGACTAAGCGACTTTTCATATAAAGAAATAGACAGATTCAATTGGACTTTTTGCAATACAGTTATGGATAAATCAGAGGAACCAAACCAATGATAGACGAAAACAAATTGCTGCAAACAGAAAAAAACAACTTTCTTGTAAATGAATTTTTTATGTTGTCTTGGGAAGCGGCAGTTCACGAGCGGAACGAAGGCGAAACACTTTTTGCTGACAAGGCAAGCGAAAAAGAAAAATTCATATTCAAGCATGAAATAAAACAATTTCTTCTAAAAATGCTTTCGCAATACGAAAACAAAGTTGACTCTGCAAAGCATTTTGAAAACATAAAAGCGGTTCGGGATTTTTGCAAAGAGTATGCAGAAGTGCACAGAGATGTGTTCCCAGAAGATTCGATAGTAAAAAATTTTTCGGCTGCACAAAAATTTTTGAATATGCTTTGCAAATATTTTTGGTGCATAAACTGGATTTTAGAGCCGCCGAATTTGCCAATCGATAGAATCAATATTTCCAAATTGCCAAAAGAAAAACAATTCAACTGGACAAAAGGTTTGAACGAAGAAAATTATCTTGAAAAAATCGATGAATTTAAAAACCTTGCAAAAGAAAACAATTCTTCGATTGCAGTCTGGGAATTGTTTAATTGGAAACGCGATTCATACAGAGAAGATTGAAAGTATTTAATGTCATTCTGAGTGTAGCAAAGAATCGATGAGATGTTTCG
>CAZLXK010000328.1:0-2583 GCA_964563305.1 uncultured Treponema sp. | reverse complement strand
AATCAGAAAAATCACTAAAATCAGCCGAATTATTAAAATCCGCTTGTGAAGAAATTTTCATATTTCTACTTTACCAAAAATTTGCATTTTGATAAATTCATTCTTAGAAACAGATGTTACGTTTGCGATGAATGGCGGCTGACTTATCTAATTTTATACAGCCTAATGAGCTTAAGAGAAACGCGACTTGGATTGCACAAATTTTAACTTACTTAATTGATTCAAGTTGAAAACTCTACGTCTCCTATCCCACATCACCAAGTAATTCAAAATCAAAACATTTTTATTTACTCACTTTATTCGTAGGAGACTTGTATGAACAAGTATGCAAAACGTTATCTTATTGATGCAATGAGCGGAATGGCTCAAGGTTTGTTTGCTTCTCTTTTAATGGGAACAATCATCAAAACTTTAGGTCAACAACTTTGCCGATTAAACGACAATCTTGTTTTTGAATTTTTAGTAAACGCTGGAAACTTTGCTACAGATTCTCACGTGGTTGGTGCGGCAATGGCGATTGGAATTGGATACGCAATGCAAGTTCCGGCTTTAGTTTTATTTTCTTTGGCGGCAGTCGGAAGTGCGGCGAACGTAACTGGTGGTGCTGGCGGACCTTTGGCAGTTTTAATAATCGCAATAATTTCTGCGGAATTAGGATGCTTGGTCAGCAAAAAAACAAAAGTTGACATTTTGGTAACTCCGCTGGTTACAATTTTGTCTGGAGCATTGCTTACAGTTTTAACCGCAAAATATATTGGAATTGCGGCGAGTGCTTTTGGAAACTTAATCATTTGGGCAACAAAATTAAAACCTTTCTTAATGGGAATGATAATTTCGGCTTTAGTAGGAATTGCTCTTACTTTGCCAATTTCTTCAGCGGCAATTTGTGCGGCTTTAGGTTTAACCGGTTTAGCAGGCGGAGCGGCGGTTGCTGGCTGTTGTGCACAAATGGTGGGCTTTGCAATAATGAGTTTTAGAGAAAACAAGTGGAGCGGAATAGTTTCTCAAGGATTAGGAACTTCAATGCTTCAAATGCCAAACATCATCAAAAATCCACGAATTTGGATTCCGCCAATTTTAACTTCGCTGATTACAGGTCCAATTTCAACTTGCGTGTTTAAGATGGAAATGAACGGAGCGGCGGTTTCATCTGGAATGGGAACTTGCGGACTTGTAGGGCAAATTGGAGTGATTACTGGTTGGTATTCGCCAAGTGAAGTTGCTCTTTCGCACGGAGCAGTTGCTATTTCACCAAATTTTTGGGATTGGCTTGGTTTAGTTTTGATTTGCTTTATTTTGCCGGGCGTTTTGAGTGAAGTTTTTACGCTTTTGCTTAGAAAAATCGGTTGGATAAAAGAAGGAGATCTTGCCTTAGAGCCAGCGAGCGGAGTTAGTGCAAAAATTACAGTTAGCACAGAAGATAAATCTAAAGACGAAGACGCTCAAAAAGATCTTTAATTTTTTTTGGAGCACACTTTTTGTCTTACGACCGTGCTTTCGTGGTTTCGGCTTTCGCCTTCATTGCTTTGCAACTCGCCTGCAATTTTGCAGTCGAGCCACTACAGCGCGGGCTAAGTCCGCTGGGCTTATCTAGTCATTCAGAGCGAAGCGAAGAATCGCCATACAGTTAAATTTGCAAACTGTCATTTTGTAAAAAAATCCATAGATAAAACAAAACGTACCAAACAAGAACCTCTTATAGATATTTCGCTAACACTCAATATGATCATGCTAAGAGAAAAACGTCCTACTTGCCATCTATCTACAAATTGCTTAGTTCTAAACAAATCGTTTGTCACAAAAGATAGCACAAAAAGCTCAACTTTATTGAATTTTATCCACAAATATAACAAAATAAAAATTACTACAAAACGCGGAGGAAACTTTTATGCCAATGATAGACTCAAAAGTTACGGTTCCACTTTCTAACGAAAAAATGGATATTTTAAAAGCAGAACTTGGAAAAGCAATTTCTGTAATGGGAAAATCTGAAACTTACTTAATGGTAGGATTTGAGCCAAATTACAACTTGTATTTTGCAGGCAAAAAATTAGAAAAAGGTGCTTTTGTTGAAGTAAAAGTTTTTGGTGATGTAAACTCAGAGCAAAGTGCAAAAATGAGCGAAAAAATCTGCTCAATATTCGAAAAAGAACTTTCAATTCCGTCAGATAAAATTTATATCACATATTCAGGCTACAAAAACTGGGGCTGGAACGGCGGCAATTTCTAAACTTTTAAAAATCTGACACACTGAATTTGATTGAGATTACAAAAAATCTGTCACCCTGAACGGTTGCTGAGCTTATCGAAGCATAGTTCAGGGTCTGTTAATAAAAAAAATTTCAGTACCTTGTTAGTAACAGATTCTGAACCAAGTTCAGAATGACATAAATTCAAAAAGGCTAAACTTTTATGACGGCTTACTTTTGTGCAATTACTTTCATAAATCTTTTCTCGCTTGTGATGCTGTTTGTTTTAATTGAAAGCAATTCTGTAATCAGTAGGCATCAAAAAACAAACCTAAACGTAACTTGCATTATTATTTTTGTAATTTGCATAATGGAAGTTTTGACGATTCTTTTT
>CAZLXK010000327.1:0-2586 GCA_964563305.1 uncultured Treponema sp. | reverse complement strand
TGTGAATATTTTTCATAAATAGATTTGCTGTATTCATTTTCTGTTCCGTTGAGTGTAAGAATGATTTTGTAATTTTCTGGCAAATCTTTTTCTGTTGATTCTAAAATTTCATCTGCCTTGCAAATAACCTCAAAATTCTTGAACGGACGCGGAAAAGAAGCAAAGAAAAACAAACCTTGCTCATAATCAGAAGAAATGTGGCGTTCTTGTATTTCAGGATATGCGACAATGATTTTTTCTTTTTTAACTTTGCAAAGCTTTGAAATTTCATCGCGAAGCCAGTTTTGTTGAACAATGATTGCTGTATTTTTTTTTACATTGATTTTGTAAATAAATTTGTAAAAATGAGCAAACAGTTTAAGTTTTAGTCCGAGCTTTTCTCCGGCAAAGTGCTTGTAGAATGGCATCGGATTGTGCATATAGACAAATCGTTTTTCTGCTTTTACATTCGGAGTCATATCGTGGAGCGAAAACCAGATTTCTGGTTTTAACTTTAGTGAAAGAAAGTAAAAATAAATGTATTCATAGAAGCAGCGGAAAATGTAGTTTTTCTTTGCAAGTGGAAAAGAAATGTATTCGACATTTTTATACTTTTGAAGATTTTTATCAGAATGAACTAAGGCAATTATTTTCCAGTTTTTAAATGACTCACTTTTTGAAATCTGCTCAAGACATTCTTTTAAAATTGTAAAAGTTCCGCCGTTTACAAGATTCACTGCGGAGATGATGATTGTGTGTGCAAATTGTGTCATTGTTGTACCTTTGGTGTTATTAAATAAAAATATCTTATAAATTTTCCTTTACGAGCGTTTTTTCGACTAAGATAAAACATGCAAAAGAAAAAAACTACTCCACATAAAAAATAGTTTCCTCCTCGTATTAGCATTGTTAAAATGTAAAAAAAACACGCAACATTAATATTATTTTTCAAATCTATATTTTTTAGCAAAAATAAAAACATACAAATAATTCCAACTATTCCGAATTCAGAATATATGCGAACTCCCAATGAAAAGGCATCCGTAGCGTTTAATCCATAAGACTGAAAGTCCGATTTATATAAATTGTAATAAGAAATTTGATGTGTTCCTAATCCTGTTCCAAAAATACGATTTGGTGCATTTAGTGAAATCCATAAATTTGTAGCTAGTGCGTATGTTGATAAATTTAATGTTTCAAAAATTTTAGGATTCATATTTTCAAAAATAGAAAATGATTCTGTTAGTTTCATTGAAATTGCATAAAAGACACTTTCTTTAGAAATATTTCCACTGCCTAAAACTAAAATAATCAATACTAAAAAAATTGTAATCAAAATTGAAGATAAGAATTTTAGGATTTTATTTTTTGCAGTTAAAGCTAAAAATAAAATCATTATAAATGAAACAAAATATGTTATTGTGCTAAAAGTTGTTATTATGCAAAAAATTAAAAGCATAAATCTTTTTTTTTCTTTTTTTGATAATTTCTTTTCAATTAATTTCTTTAAGTAAAAATACAAAGCTGGTGTTAACAATGTACTCAAATAACTTGGTTCAACAACAACAGACGATGTTCTTAAAATATTAGGAGCGACTGTAGGTGTTTTTTTTGTGATGAAGAAAAAAATGTTTATTCTTGTTAATCCAAAAATAACAAACTGTAAAATTCCTAAAGCCACAATGAAGGCTGAAACATCTAAATAGCAAGAAAAAATTTCCTCGTAATCAGAACTTCGTAAAACAAAATAATAACAAGAAAAACTAAGTGCCAGTAAAAAGTACTGTTGAGAAAATTTTGCAACATCATAATTTACAGAAATTATGGAAATTATTGAAATAACAAAAATCGTCGTAAATATAAATAATAAAAATTTTGAAAATTTTATTTGTTCTTTTGAAAAAACTATAACGGCAAGAAACATAATTATAGCCAGTTCAAAATATCTATTGAGGAAAATTCCGAATGTAAGCAAGTATAAAAATGATTTTGATAAAACATTTTTATTTTTTAATAAATCATTCATATTTCTACCTGATGATTGCATTCCTGTTCCTACTTGATAATCTTAAAAAATTATCTAAGCATGGATACAATATCGCCTAGATATGCACGCGGACGGGGATACAGATTTATCTTAAAAATCAAATGAATCAACTTTGCAAAGCTTTTATTTTCGATTAGTTTTTGTCGGTCTTTATAAAACTTAAGTAGTTCATTCATTTTCTTCATGTTAGCGACTGATATATCGTAGGAATTTTTGATAATTGAATTTGCAAGATTTATATAAAGTTGCAAAATAACGATTCGGCGTTTTTTATTTTTTTCATTGCTCGGACTATTGTTGCCTTCGTGCCTTCTGTATTGAATAAGTTTTTTATTGTAGATAAAAAGAGAATCTGTTGTCATAGCTAATGCCCATAAAACAAGATCGTGAGCACATTCTGGAAACCAAACCTTATTAATTTTCTCAAGAAAATTCTTACGGAAACACATGCAACAGCCTTGTCGCATAGGATTCATCCACATTTTTCCAAAAGAAACTTTTTCCACTTCTTTATTGCCATAGTTATTAAGATTGAATGCTGGAAGTTTAATCTTTTTATT
>CAZLXK010000326.1:0-2594 GCA_964563305.1 uncultured Treponema sp. | reverse complement strand
CATATTTTTTTTGATTTTTTTTGGAGAAAATTATCTAAGTAAAGGCTTTTCGCGGCTTCGCTTTTGCTACGGTGCCGATTTCGGCACTAAATCGCTACAATCCGACTAGAGTTTTTCTAATTTAAAAGTTTAATTTTTTGTTTTAAGCATTGAATTGTAATCTTTTTTACATCGCCAGGCCATTCACCATCAATATGAGAAACCATAACTTCCTTAGAAGTAAGTTCCATTTTTTTAAAGTTTTTAATTACAAAACCTTTAATTTTTGAGTGCTTTCCAAGAATCAAAAAAGGAAAAATAAAAAATGCAAAAAATTTAGGAATATTTTGAACAAAAACTGCAGAAAGTTCGCCATCATCATATTTTGCATTAGGAGCCATTTTTACGCCTCCTCCTTCAGCAAAAGTATTCATTGCAGCACAAAAAATCAAATTTTTATAAACAATCGAATCTTCATCATCAAATTTAATTTTAACATCGCAACATTTCATGGAAAAAAAAGAACTTATTGTTAAAATAATATAAGCAAAACGTCCTAAATGAAATTTATTTAAAACTTTTTTTACTTTTGTAGTGTTTGCTTTTTTACAAACAAGTGCATCTAAACCAACGCCAGCACTTATTGCAAAATATCTTGAAAATTTATCATCAAAAGTGGCAAAACCTAAATCAACTGCTCTACAAACTTTATTATTTACAATTTTTTCCAAATTTTTAATTGGTTCAGTTTTTTTAATTTCAAGCCCTCGCCCAAAATCATTTGCAGAACCTGTAGGAATTATGCCAAATTTAATTTTATCAAAATCTTCTAATTTTATTCCGTTTAGAACTTCGTTAATAGTTCCATCGCCACCGACAATAACAATTTTTTTGTCAGAATCTTGAGCATTATCAATATCTGCAATTTCTCGAGCGAGATCAGAAGCATGGCCTCTGTTTTCTGATTCAAAAATTTTATAATCGAGATTTAATTTTAAATTTTTTTTAAGCCAATCTTCGATTAAATCCCAAATAAGAGCCGCTCGCCCACTTCCGCCGTGCTTATTAACAATAAAATAAAACATAAAACTCCTAAAATATTATAAAAATTCGAGTGCAAGTTTTACTTCTTGCACACTTCTCGCCGTTTTATTTGCAATTTCTTCTGCAGAAAAACCCAAATCATTTAAATCTTTTACAATTTTAGAAAAATCTTTTTTAACTTTTATAGGATTATTTGAAACATAGAATTGAGGAATTTTCTTTTTTTGTTCTTGAGCCAAAGAAAGTGCTTTGTCGGCTTCTTGCATTTTTTGAACTAAATCCATTTCAGCATTAAATTTTTCAGTTTCTTCAAGATTTTGACTTGAAAAAAGTTCTTTTTGCCCAAAATTTTTATTTTTTTCATACAAATTTGTAAGATTTGCCTTAGAATTTGCAAAAGATTTTTGAATTTTATTTGTTTTTTTAGATGATTTTTTTTCTTCAGTAATGTCGGCTTGGGCAAATTCTTCAAGCAAAGTCATATTTTTTTTAGAATTCATTTTATTTTCTTCTGTAAATTTTTGTGGATTTTGAATTTCATCAAAAACCGAAGAAGAAGTTTTGGGAATTGAATAGGAAGCAAGTTCTTGCTGAAAAATTTTTGATTTTTCTGATTTTATAAGTTCATTTTTTAAAATTTGAATATTATGTTCTGCTTCTGCACTAATTGCTTTTAATTGATTTATTTTATCGTTAAGAATTTCAATATTTCTTGACGCATTTCGATTGATACTTGTAATCATATCATTTACTTGTTCTCGAGATTCTTCAATAAATTTGTCGGTTGAAAAAAATTTATTAAACTTTACTCCCATAATTATCCACATAATCAGATTAAATAAAATAACTGCAACTAAAACGTATATCATTTTTTCATTTTGCCTAAAATTTTGTTATTATTTTTATTATGAAAAAATTTCAAAGATTTAACTTGTAATGTCAATATGTAAACCCAAGCGAGGATCTTTTATTTGATATTTTTCTTGAAGATTTTCTTGTTCATCGTTTTGCTCAGGATTTTTGACTTTTTCTTTAAGTTTTGCTTCTTCATTAGAATTTTGATTTTGTCCAGAATCTTTATCAATTAAATTTGAACGTTCTTGATAACTTTTTGTTTCTTGAACAGTTGTAGATTTTTCTTGATTAGTTTTTAAGGAATTTACAAAATTTGCCTGATTTAAAGATTGTGTTAATTGATTTTGAGATGCATTAAATTTACTAACATTATCCATTTGTCCGTAAATAACAGACAAATCTATTGGTTGTATAGCCATTTATTTTCTCCAAATCAGCAATTTTAGCCTTGTTCGTAAAAATTTTTACAACTTTTTTAAGTTAAATTTCCTTGATTTTTTACTTACTTGGCAAAAAGCATACATTTTTAAATTTTATTTTTTTTTATAATTAAAATTTCTCATACATTCTTGAAAAAAGCAACTTAATTTTTTTTTTACATTTGTAGACTTTTTTTTTGTAAACTTTTTTTATTTTATAAAGTTCTAAAAGTTCTAAAAGTTCTATTATTGAGTTAAAAAAAATTAAACAATTTTAGAAAAATATACATAATTCTT
>CAZLXK010000325.1:1362-2612 GCA_964563305.1 uncultured Treponema sp. | reverse complement strand
AAACTTTCTTTGCCTTCTTTGCTAAGTGCAAGTTGTGCAATAATTTCTCTGATTCTGTAGAAATCTAAATCTTGAGCAATTTGTCCTTTTAAAAATTCATCTTTTTGATTTTTATTATCTTGAATTTTTTGTATTTGATTCATTTTTGATTTTTTTAAGTTTTAAATTTTTTCATTAAAAATCGCGTCAAGCAATTCTTGTGTATTGTTTACAATTAAACTTGCATTGTGTTGAGCTAAAAATTCTTTGCTTCGAAATCCCCAACTTACGCTTATGCATCTTGTTTTAGCGTTTCGTGCAGTTTCAATATCAACATCAGAATCGCCAACATAAATTACATTTTCTTTTTTTACATCAAGAAGTCGCATTACTTCGTTTAGTGAATCTGGTGAAGGTTTTTTTTGAATTCCAAGTCGCTCGCCAACCGCACATTCTTTTGTAATACAATCAGAAAAATAAAGTTCAGCAAGTTCTTTAACTTGAGCGTCAGGTTTGTTTGAAACAATTCCAATTTTTATTCCTTGAAGTTTTAGTTTTTTTATTGCATCAATAACTCCGTCATACGCTTTTGTTTTGTTGAGATAATTTTTCGCGTAATCATTTTTTAGTTCAAGAAGACAATTTTCAAACTGAGGATTTTCTTTGCCGTTTGGAATTGCTCTTTCCATAAGTTTTGAAATTCCGTTTCCTACAAATTGTCTTACTTCGTCAGTTGTTCGTGACGGAAAACCAAATTTTTCTAAAGCTCGATTGCAACTGTCTCTTAAATCTTCCAAAGTATTTAAAAGTGTTCCGTCTAAATCAAAAATTACCGCGTTTACCATTTTATGTCCTCACTTAAATTTTCAAAGTTGATCTTATTAAAGATATCAAAAAGCAAAGCACAAAAAATATTGCGTTTACTAAAACTATGCTTGCTCCACTTGCACTTCCCAAATAAAACGAAAGTGAAAGTCCCAAAATTCCGCTTAGAATCGAAATTAAAACGCTGCGAGCAACATATTGCCGAGAATTTTTAGAAATCATCCTTGAAGCCGCCGCTGGAAGAACGAGCAAAGAGTTAATTACTAAAAGTCCTGTCCATCTTATGCTAACTGTTACGATTGTGGCGGTTAATAAAGCGAAAATTTGTTCTATTAAAAAAGTTTTGATTCCTCGACTTTTTGCAAAAACTGTGTGAATGTTTGTAAGAATCATTTTGTTGTAAAAAATTATATTTACAGTTATAATAAGTGTGTAAGTTTTATAAT
>CAZLXK010000325.1:0-1352 GCA_964563305.1 uncultured Treponema sp. | reverse complement strand
CATGCAAACTAAAAGCATTAAAATTTCAGTCGGTTCTATGCTTAAAATGTCGCCAATAAGATATTTCTGATATTTTTTGAAATTTCCGCCTAAACTTAAAAGCACAATTCCTAAAGCCACCGCAGTTGACGAAAAAACTCCAATAATTGTGTCGGCACTAGATTTGCCTTTTATTTTTACAGTGATGATTAAAAATCCCAAAAGCCAAGAAAAGCAAAGCATGCTAATTGTAATGTTTCTGATTCCCAAAATTACGCCCAAAGCAATTCCTGTAAGGGCAGAATGTCCAATCGCGTCTGAAAAAAATGACATTTTGTTTGAAACTACGCTTGTTCCTAAAATTCCAAAAAGCGGGCAGGCGATTAAAACTGCAAGAAATGCATTTTTCATAAAATTTGGTTCAAGCCAAGTGAACGGTAAAATCGTATTTATAATTGAATAAATTACATTCATTTTGATTTTTATTTCTCCAGATTTTTTGTCATTCCGAATCGGTTGGTGAGTCTGTCGAACCATCATCATTTTCTTCGTATTCTGAAGGAAGCATAATGTGACCAAAAACATCAACAAAAGATTTTTTGTGATAAATTTCTTCAACGCTACCAATTTCTGCATTTTGATTGTTTATAAAAATAACTTTGTCAGCGTGACGAGCAACCAAATCTAAATCGTGACTTACAAGTAAAATCGTAATGTCATAATCGTGCCTCAAAGATGAAACTAAATCGTAAAAATTTTTAAGTCCAACTCGGTCAACTCCGCTAACAGGTTCGTCCAAAAGCAAAATATCTGGAATTGGATTTATTGCAAGAGAAAGCATAACTCGCTGAAGTTCGCCGCCACTTAAATCACAAAGACATTTTTTTGCTAAACTTTGTGCATTTGTTGTACATAAAATGTCGTGAACTTTTTGCAAATCTTTTTTGCGTTTCCAAAGCCAAACTGGTCGTTTACTTGTGCAAGCCAAAACTAAATCTTCTACGCTGAGCGGATTTCCATTTTCAACGGCAAGCGACTGAGGAACATAACCAAAACGCGGATTTTTTGTAACAAAAATGTGATTTTCTTTATTTGCACAAATTTTTGGCGGATATTCAATGTGATTTTGTGAACAATTTGCAAGACAACGTTCGCTTTCAAAAATAATTTGTCCAGTGTGCGGAATTACATTTAAAAGTGCTTTCATAAAAGTTGATTTTCCAGCACCATTTCTTCCAACAACCGCAGTTAATTCGCCACAATGAAGATGAAAATTCAAATCTTTTAAAATATATTCATTTCCAACTTTAACGCTTAAATTTTCAATTCGAGTACAACAAACGTGTTCTTTTCCAAGTGAACAAGCCATAAAA
>CAZLXK010000324.1:0-2621 GCA_964563305.1 uncultured Treponema sp. | reverse complement strand
TTCGTTGCGAATACGTTTGTGCAGATTGTTTTTCAAATCGGAACCTTGCCTACGTACATTTTTTTAGTATTTAAAATTATAAAAATCAAATTTTGTTATAAGAAGCATTTAGAATTTTTCTTTGCTTGAGAAATTGAAAAGTAAATTTTATAATTTTTATTCGAGGTTCAATAAAAAAATGACTGTAGAATCAAAAGAAATTTTTGAATTGCAAAAATATGTTTTAAGGCAAATTGAAAAAATTAAATCTTCACAAAATCCAGACAACGCAAAACTTTTTGATTTAAATATTCTTGATTCAAATTTATCTTTGCTAGTTTCAAGTTTAGAACAATCTTCAGAAAATGAGGCTTTAAGCAAACAAGAAATTGAACTTGGAACTCGCGACACGCAAATTAAAAACGCACTTTTGGAATTTAGAAAAACTAAAAAGTTTAATAGCAGTTTTGAAAATATTAGTTTTCAATATTCTCAAGTTTCGTCGCAAATTATTGAAGAACTTAATAACTTAATTGAAAATTTAAAACTTTACGAAAATCAGGAAGAAAGCAAAATCTTAAGTGAAAACTTAAAAGCTCGTTTTCAAGAAGCAAAAGATGTTTTGTCTGAAGTTTCAAATCTTCCAAACTTAACTAAAAAAAATCAAAAGTTGTGGAAAACTGAAAAAATTCCACTTTCGGTAAAATCGGCGGCGAGCACTTTAGGTTCTGTAAAGTCAGAAAAAAAATCACTTTCTTCGCAAAAAAATGGCAAGAAAGGCGGAAGACCAAAATCTTCTGGAGATGAAGCAAAATCTTCTCGCGAAAAAACGGACACTTCTCGTGGCAAAACTAAATCTTCGAGCGGAAAAAGTCAAAGTTCTGGAGGAAAAGTTAAATCTTCTTCAAAAAATCTCGCTAGAAAAAAAACTGACGCTTGAAAAAAAAGCATAGCCCCGATAGTTCTCGACCTCCTGTCGATTACGAGAATGGGCAACCTACGGTTGCTTGCGAGGTTTTATGCAAAACCTCGTGGCATTTTATAAATAAAGTTTTAGTTTTTTAGAAAACGGCGACATCCTTGTCGCCATCTTCTATAAAAAAGCATAGCCCCGATATAAAAGGCACCGAAAGGCGTTGCGAAACAAAGTGAAGCAATGGAGCGATTAGCGGAACCTTGTTAGCGGGTCGAAGTAAAAAAGTATGCTCCAAAAGAAAATAAAAATAAGTTAGCAATGGCTAACTTTATATAATATAAAGAATTAAGCGTTTAAAAAATAGACTTTTTAAGGATTTGAACGTATAATCAAATTTATGAAAATTAAAACTTTTAAAGGTGGAATTCATCCTAAAGAAATGAAGGAACTTAGCAATAAATGTGCAATTACAAATGCTTTTCCTTCTTCAAAAACAGTTTCTATTCCAATTACAATGGGCGGAGCTCCAAATGTGGCTTTAGTTAAAGTGGGCGATTTGGTTGCTAAAGGTCAAAAAATTGCTTCTGGCGACAAATTTATGAATTGTCCAGTTCATGCTTCTGTGGCGGGGAAAGTTAAAAAAATTCAAAATTGTCTTACAACTGCAAATCAAGAAGTGCCTTGTATTGTTATTGAAGCGGACGGTTCGGACAGAACTGATTTTATGGAACCGCTTGATCCTTTTACTTGCGAAACTTCGGTTGCTCTTGAGAGAATTAAAGAAGCGGGAATTGTGGGAATGGGAGGAGCGAGTTTTCCTGCTCACGTAAAATTAAATCCTCCAAAAGACAAAGAAATTGAATACGTTTTAGTAAATGCCGCTGAATGTGAACCTTACTTAACTTGCGATGAGAGAACGCTTCAAGAACTTCCTGAAAAACTTATTGACGGACTTGCAATTATTTTAAAATTGGTTGGAGCGTACGGAATTATTGCTCTCGAAGATAATAAAGCTTACATTAAACCTTTGCTCGAAGAAGAAATTGCTAAAAAAAATTATTCTGACGATATGAAAGTTCAGTTGATTAAAACTAAATATCCGCAAGGTTCAGAAAAATTTATTGTGGAAAGTTGTTTGGGCGTGGAAATTCCTTCTGGAAAACTGCCAGCGGATGCTTCGTGCATTATTTCTAATGTTCAAACTGTTTGTGCAATTAGCGACGCTTTTAGATTAGGAATGCCGCTGATTGAACGTTCGCTTACAATAAGTGGCGGTGGCGTTAAAAATCCTTGCAATTTAAAAGTTCCAATCGGCACAATGATTAGTGATTTAATTCCAGAATATTTTACGCTTAAAGAAAGTCAAAATCCTTCTGAGCAAATTGCAAAAATTGTTTCTGGCGGTCCGATGATGGGATTTGCTATGAAAAGTTTGGATTTTCCGGTTACAAAAGGAACTTCTGGCGTAACTTTCTTAACGAAAAAAGAAACTTTCTTGACTGAAGAATCGCAATGTATTAGTTGCGGTCGTTGCGTAAAAGTTTGTGCAATGCATCTTTATCCAGTTTTGATTGTTCGTGAACTTGATGCAAAAAATTATGATAAGGCGAGACAAAAATTTGGCTTAATGGATTGCGTTGAATGTGGATGTTGTGCATTTGTTTGCCCAGCGAATATTCGCTTAGTTCAAAGAATTCGGCTTGGCAAAAATATTGTTCGCTCTCAA
>CAZLXK010000323.1:0-2638 GCA_964563305.1 uncultured Treponema sp. | reverse complement strand
TAAATATGAATCTTTTGTAACAAGATAAATCATATCGCAAAGTCCAACGCTTATGTAAGGATTTAATTTTGACTTAAATGATTTTTGCCACAAAACAGAACCTTCTTCCGTAAAAGCGTAAAGAATTTTTCCGTCTCCTGGAACAATCCAAGCAAAACTTGAAGATTTTGGCTCGCACAAAACGTTTCCGCCAAGAACAATAATTTTGTCAGGATTTATTTTAGATAGATTTATTTGACTTATATTTTGATTCGCTGATTGACTTGCAGTTTGGCAAAATCCTTGAGCGAAAAATCCGAATTTAAAAAATCCGAAAAAAGACAAAATGAGATTTGCAAAAATTAAAAATCTTTTTTTTAAGTAAGTTTTCATAAAATTCAATTTTCTAGGTTAAAATGTTGACTTTCTATTTTTTCTCCGACAGATTCTGAAACAAGTTCAGAAGGACAAATTTTTTATTTAAATGTGGTTTCGATACTTCGACGAGGCTCAGTAACCGCAGGCTCAAGCACCGTAGTTTTTTTCAAAAATCCCTAGACTTTCAATGTGGCTTGTTTGCGGATAAAAATCAAGCAAATAAATTTTTTTTAGATTATATCCATTTTTTATAAGAAATTTTGCGTCGCGAGCGTGAGTTGCAATGTCGCAACTTAAACTTCTAATTTTTGGAATTTTCGATTGACAAATCCACTGGCAAACTGATTTTTCCATTCCGCTTCTTGGTGGATCAATTACAACAGCGTCAAAACTTCCATTTTGTTTTATATAATTTTCTGCGTGATATTTTGCCCAAACGTCTCCGCTTAAACCAAAACTTTCGTGCTTAATTCCTGCAAGATTTTGTTCTGCATAAACTAAAGCCGAGCGATTGTGTTCAACAAGACAAATCTTTTCAAATTTATCCGCAAGAAATTTTGAAAAAGTTCCGCAACCAGAATACATATCTAAAACATTTTTTCCGCTCAAATCATCAAGAAGAATTGGAATTGTTTTTTCTAAAACTTCAAGGTTTGACTGAAAAAATCCTTGAACATCAAAAATTATTTTTTTTCCGCAAAGTTCAACTTCGCAAGTATTTTGAGAATTTCCTGTGGAACCAGAATACATTGGCTTAATTTGCTTTTGCTTTTTTAGTTTTCGTCCGTTTGGCGTAAATCTTTGCTGATTTTTGATTTGCTGAAAATTTTTCCGCTTTTCTAATTTTAGTTTTTGCTTTTCGAGTTCACAGTCGTTTAATTGAGCAATCACAATTTTATCAAAATCATCTGGAATAGAAGTAATTTTTTTACTTCCAAAAATTTGAATGCGACCTTTTGGACGATCTTCGAATGGAACTTCACGCAAAAAATGATTTATTTCATCACAAGCACAAGGACAATTTTCTATGGGAATTATATTATTTGTTGATTTTTCCATTAAGCCACCGTTATGAAACTGGAATCGGCTTCTGTAAAATTTTGGATTATCACAAATTACATCGATTTGTTCAGGATTTAAATTTATTTCTTCGCGAAAAAACGCATCTTGTAAAATCGATTTTTTTAATTCAAGTTGATGTTCGTAAGAAATATGTTGCATATTGCAACCGCCACATTTTGTATATAAAGAGCAAAAAGGTTCAACTCTAAAAGGCGAAGATTCTAAAATTTTTACAATTTTTGCTTGAGAATAATCTTTAAAATCTTTTGTAATTTCAACTTCTAATTTTTCAGCGGGAATTGCGTAAGGAACAAAAACAGTTTTTCCTTCAATTTTTGCAATACAATTTCCCCCAAAAACCATTTTATCTGTTATAATTTTATAAGTTGACATTCTTTCAGATTATCAAAAAATTTGAAAAATTTCTACTCGCGAAAAATGTCACTTAAGTTTTGAAATTTGCAAAATCAATTTTAAAACTAAAAATCAGGAGGAAAAATGAAATACGAATCAGAAAAAATTACGATGTCGGACAATAATATTGTTGTTCTGCATCATTGGCTTCCAGAAACAGAAGTAAAGGCAGTTGTCCTTTTAAGTCACGGAATGGTTGAACATGCAACGCGTTATGAATATTTTGCACAATTTTTAACGCAAAAAGGTTACGCTTTGTATGCAGAAGATCATCGTGGGCACGGAGAAACTGGAACTTTAGCTCAAGAAAACGGAACTGGTCAACTTTGTTATCTTGCTGACAAAGACGGATTTTTTAGAGTTGTTGATGATATTCACGAAGAAGCACTTATGCTTAAAAATCGATATCCTGGAAAAAAATTATTTCTTTTAGGACACAGTTTTGGTTCTTTTGTTAGCCAATGTTTTATAGAAAAATATGCTGATTGTATTGACGGCGTTATAATTTGTGGTTCGGCTGGTCCGCGACTTGCTTTAACTCGAACAGCGAAATTTATTGCGTTTTGGAATAAAACTTTTTGTGGAAAAAAGCATACGAGTAAATTTATAGATAAACTTGCGTTTGGTTCTTATAATAAAAAGATTGACGATAAGTTTTCAAGTTTTGCTTGGTTGAGTCGCGATAAAGTTAATGTTGAAAAATATGTAAATGATCCTTTGTGTGGAATGGTTTGTACTTCGCAGTTTTATTACGATATGTTTACAGGACTTTGTTGGATTCACACAAAAAAACATATGGCTCAAG
>CAZLXK010000322.1:0-2650 GCA_964563305.1 uncultured Treponema sp. | reverse complement strand
AAATTACTAAAAGAAAAAGGTCTTGCCGCTGTTGCAAAACGTTCCGAAAGAGTTACTGCAGAAGGAAGAATTTTTATTCGCCAAAATTCAAATAAATTAGCAATCGTTGAACTTACTTGCGAAACTGATTTTGTTGCAAAAAATGAAGAATTTATTAAATGTGGTGAAAAAATTCTTGATTTGGTTTTTGAAAAAGGATATACAAGCGTAGAAAAAGAACTTTCTGATGTTCTTCTTGATTTTGCTACAAGAACTCGCGAGAATATGTCGCTTTATAAAGTTCAAGTTATTGATATTCCTGAAAATTCTTCTGTTGGAACATATATTCACTCAGATTTTAAAACTGCAGGTGTTGTAGTTATAAAAGGTTCTACAGACGACAGAGTTAAAGAATTTGCTCGTGATTGTTGTATGCATCTTGCTGCGTTTACACCATCGTATGTAAGCAAAGAAGAAGTTCCTCAGTCTTACATAGATGAACAAAAAGAAATCTTTGCTGCTCAAATGGAACAAGATGAAAAAGTTGCTTCTAAGCCTGAAAACGTAAAGGCTGGAATTCTTCAAGGAAAAATCAATAAACATCTTGCAGAAATTTGCTTTTTAGATCAAATGTTTGTAAAAGACGATAAAAAATCTGTTTCTGCAAAACTTGACGAAGTTTCAAAACTTGTTGGTGCAAAACTTGAATTCGCAAAAGTTCAACTAGTTCTTTTAGGAAAATAATTTTCAAAAAAATATGGCGATTTGATTTCATTTTTTCAGATCGCCATTTATATTTTAAAGTTAATTTGCTGACAAAAATATTTACATCAAATAAATTTTTATTTGTAAAGTCTTACTTGATGATATATTATGATTTTCATAGGAGAAAATTATGTTAAGTGATAATGAAAGTCGCATGGAAAAAACTGTAAATTCTTTGAAAGAAGAACTCAGAACAATTCGTACTGGACGAGCAAATTCTGCAATTTTTGACAAAGTACGTGTTGATTATTATGGAACTCCAACTCCTCTAAATCAAGTTGGAACAATTTCTATTCCAGAAGCAAGAATGATTGTTATATCTCCGTTTGACAAATCATTAATTAGTGCCATTGAAAAGGCAATACAAAAAGCTGAACTTGGTTTAAATCCAAGCAATGATGGAAAAGTTATAAGAATTGCAATTCCTCCGCTAACTGCAGAACGTAGAAAGGAACTTGTAAAACAAGCAAAATCAACTGCAGAAAATTACCGAACAACAATTCGAAATATTCGCCGCGATGGAAATGATGAATTAAAAAAGCAACAAAAATCCGGAGAAATCACTGAAGATCAATTAAAAACTGAATCAGATAAACTTCAAAAAATCACAGACAAATATATTGATGAAATCAATAAAATTTATGATGCTAAAGAAAAAGAGATAATGGAATAAAGTTGTGTCGGATTCATTAGATAAAGCACATCTGCCCTTTCATGTTGGTATAATTATGGACGGAAATGGTAGATGGGCTAAACTTAAAAATCAAAAGAGAACATTTGGTCACAGTGAAGGTTTAAATAGAACAAAAGAAATTGTAAAATATGCCTCAGACCTTGGTTTAAAATATTTAACGCTTTATGTATTTTCAACAGAAAATTGGAAACGCACGGAAAGCGAAGTGTCTTTTTTGATGAATCTTATTCATATTCATCTAACTCAAGAATTTAAATTTTATAAAGACAATCAAATCAGAGTAAAAATTATAGGCTCGCGTGAAAATTTGCCAAAATTGATTCAAGAAGACATTGAAAAAGTGGAAAATGAAACAAATGAATTTTCTGGTCTTACAATTTGTTTAGCAATAAATTATGGTGGACGAAATTCTATTGTAAATTGTATAAAGAAAATCTTGAGTCAAGCAAATTCTTCTAAAATTCTTGAAAATGATATAAATGAAAACCTTGTCAGTAAATATATTGATTTTGAGAATTTTCCAGATGCTGATTTAATTATAAGAACTGGCGGAGAAAAGCGACTTAGTAATTTTTTAATGTGGCAATCAGCGTATTCTGAATTTATTTTTTCTGATATTTTATGGCCTGACTATAAGATAGATAATTTTGAAAAGGATTTAATTGAATTCCAAAATCGAACTAGAAAATTTGGAGCAGTATAATTATGAGCAAACTATTACAACGAATACTTATTTTCGCATTAGGAATCCCATTTATTATTTTTGTTATTTGGTTGCCCTTTTTTAATCATATTTCTATACATCTTTTAATTTGTATTTTTAGTTTTGCAGGTGCATTCGAACTTTATAATATGTTTGGAAAAAAATATAGTCTTCTTCCAAAATGGTTTGTTCTAAGTGCAACTGTCGCTATTCCTGTTTCAGGAATGATTTATTCTTTAATTGAATATTTTACTGATAAAAAGTTTTCAATAAATTCTGAAATTTACACTTATACTTTAATTGCAGTAATATTGCTTAGTATGTTTGTGGAATTAATTAGTGCAAAAGATTTTAAGGAATCAAATAGTAGAATTTCTTTTTCAAGTTTTATAATTCTTTATTGTGGATATTTAATTTCTTTTATTTCAAGATTAGCATTCTTTTGGGGCAAAGATTATAATTTTACAACGCCTTTGATTGCATGTTTTGTTTTGATGGTTTTTCTATGT
>CAZLXK010000321.1:0-2720 GCA_964563305.1 uncultured Treponema sp. | reverse complement strand
TTCCAAGTTGGACCTTGAGTTAAAATTTTTCCTTTATAAATAAATTTCTGAGATAAATAATTTAAATTTTCAATCATTTTTTACCTTTTGAAACATAAAATTAAAATTTGCCGAAACAAATTCTGATAGTTCGGTAAACTCACAAACCGCAAGTTCTGAATGACCTAAATCTTAACAAGAATTTAGTTAAATTTGAGGTTTCGACGTTGCTAAACCATCATGATTTATCAAAAATCAGAAGAAGAATTTTCCAAAACTTGAAGTTCACTAAGAATTTCTCGTGCGTACTTAAAAGCGTCACGACAATTTTCATATTCAATTTGAAAACGAGAATTTGAAAGTCCTTGAATTTTGTTATAATTAGAAATTACGCCGTAAGCCGAAGATTCAATGTCGCCAGAACCAGCGTTCATAATCATTTGCAAAGTGTAAACGTCTTTTACAAATTTTGATTCAATCACTTCAAAATTTTTTGCAGATTCATTAAGAATTAAATCTATGGAATTAAGATGATTTTTTTTGATTGGATTTTCATTCGCATATTCATTAAGCGTTTGTCCATATTCTCCAGAATCAGAAAATTGCTTTATAAGAATTTCCAAATCTTCTTTAAGCGACGAAATGTCACTTAAAACATCAGTTAATTCTTGACGATTTTCTTTAATCGAAAAATCTGCTTCAAACGTAAGAATTTTTAAAAGATTTTTATATTTTGGATATTCACTTGTAAAAAAATAATACAAAAATCCCGCACTAAGATCATATTTGAAATTTCTAACAACTTGCAGTTTTACCCAAGGTCTATAAGGAACTTGCTGAAAATTTTTTATGGAAAAGAACAAACGCATTTTTTTTAAGATAATTTGCTTTTTGTGTTCAAAATTTCTTTGTGTCCAACGCTTATCAAAAACTGATTTCCAATAAGATTTAAACTTTATTAACCAAGTTTCAAATCCGCCCAAACTTTCTGGAACATACAATGCATTTTGAAAAACAACTTTTGCAAGATTTTCTATTTCAACTGATTGTTCAAAAGATTGCAGCAAACTTATTTGAGAATCAATTTTGTTCAAAAAATCATTTATATTTAAACTCGAAGCATTTGAAAAATTTTCTGCGTTATTTTGGAAATTGTAAAAAAGTGCGTAAAAAAATTCTTCGTTAAAAACACATTCAAAAGACATTACTTTTACAAAACTTGCAAAATCGGAACTTAATTCGCTTATATTACAAATTTTTCCGTTTTCTGAATCTTGAAATTTTGAAATAAATTCTTGAATTGGCAAGCGAACAAAATTTTTTAACCATTCAAAAAATCTCGCACAAGAATACATTGAACTTTTATTTTCGCTTGGAATATTTGAAAGATAATTATCAAGTTTTTTTAAAAGTGCAGTTCTTGTTTCTAAACTCAAAGAATCTTCATCTGGAAATTGAAAAGGATCACATTCTTTTTTTATATAATCTTGATAATCCGGCATTATAATATTTGCAAGTTCGTACAAAAATTTCCCTTCGTCTTTGCTCGCAAGTTCTACAAAAGGTTTTAGAAAAGTTTGAATATTTTTTAGTTCTAAAAGTTTTTCATAAAAAAATGATTTTAAAATCTTCTTTCGATAATCCAAAACATTAGGACAA
This sequence comes from uncultured Treponema sp., assembly GCA_964563305.1. GTDB lineage: Bacteria > Spirochaetota > Spirochaetia > Treponematales > Treponemataceae > Treponema_D. Next base: position 1,082 of record CAZLXK010000321.1, on the reverse strand, counting down.
TCAAATTCTAAATCGCGAGCAATATGTTTTACTAAATCAAGATTGTAAACTTCTTCGATTGAAGTGTTTGTAAAAAAAGATTTTAGCCAAAGAATGATTTTCTTTAAAAGTGATTCTTGTTCAAATTTTATATTTAAATTAAAATTTGCTGAATTTTCATTATTATATTTTTTTTGTTCATCTAAAAATTCTTCATCTTTAGGCACAGTCATTTTTGTAAGCATATCTTTTCGCTCTGAATCGCTAAGAGATGAAACTAAATTTTCAAAATTTGAATTGTCAACTTTTTGATTTTCTGCTTCCATACGAATTTTATTGTAAATTTATTTAATTTCCTTGTAAATAAATAGAAAATATTAAGTTTTGTTAATCAATTTTTTATTCACAGATTCCCATAGCGAAGTCCGATAATGACAGTTTTTCTGCAAAATTTTCGCTTTATTCATTTTCTTGAGCAACAAAATTACTTACAAGAACTTTAAGTCTTGAAATAAAAGTTTTAGTTTCCTGCGTCAAATTTTTTAAGAAATCATTATCATCGATTGTTCCCAAAACTGCTTTTTTTTCATCTTCATTGCGGAAAGTAATTGTTCTAAAATAATCTTGAAAATCTTTTTCGCGAGTTTTATAAGCAGCGTCAAGCATTGACTGATAAACGTGAATTACATCGTGCAAAATATCAAGACAAAATTCTTTAGAAAACTTTTTAATGCTAAATCCGTAAACATATTCAATCACAAAAATTGCATAACGAGCTTTATATTCAACATAATGTTTTTGACATTCATCATAAAAATTGTGAACTTCTTGCCAATTATTGATTTTATGATTTTTTATAAGTTCAAAAAGTTCATTGATTTTTTCTTCTGGAATAATTTGTCCGCCAACATTCAGCCAAGTTTTATACAAAGGAATTTTATAAATTTCTTTTATATTTTCTACAGTAAGTTTTTCGATTTTATTTTCTTCTGCCCAAAGAATAAAAGATTGTGCAATAAAATATTTTAAAATTCTTCGATATTCTCTGTAGGCTTGAGCAGGTTTATAAATCAACGCTCCATATTTTTTTTGACATTTTTCAT
>CAZLXK010000320.1:0-2723 GCA_964563305.1 uncultured Treponema sp. | reverse complement strand
TAGTTTCCATGATTTTTATTAAAAACGCAATGAAGATTTGTTAGTTTTACTCTTTGATTAATTCAGATTGATTAATTCTGATAGTTCAATCTTCAAAGGTTCCATCTAAGTGTTAGAAGTTTACAGAAAATGTTGGTGATGAAATCTTAGCAAAGAAAATCAATCTAAAAATAATACATAAATAATCCGTAAATAAAAAAATTGCTTCAAAACAGTGAAACTCTTTTCATTTTTTAGTAAAATTTGCTTTGGAGGCATAAAAAAATGGAACTTCGAGTTTTAAAATATTTTCTTACGATTGCGGACGAGCAAAATATTTCTAAGGCAGCGGATTTAATTCATATTACGCAACCTACTCTTTCGCGACAAATTATGGATTTGGAAGATGAACTTGGCGTTAAACTTTTTGAGAGAAATCGGCAGAACAGAAAATTTCTTTTAACTGAAGATGGAACTCGATTTTACAATTATGCACTTCAGATTGTGGAACTTTCTGAAAAAACGCTTGATGATTTTAGAAACAGCAAGTCTGAAATTTCTGGAAAAATTTTTGTTGGTGCTGGAGAAACTAAAACTTTTGAAATTATTGCAAATGCCTTTAAGAAAATCAAAATTGTACATCCAAAAATTGAACTGAACGTTTTTTCGGGCGATGCAAATATTATTTCTGAAAGACTTGACCGTGGACTTTGCGATTTTGGCGTTTTTATTGGATTTAAAAATCCTGAAAAATATAATCACATTTTGTTGCCACGAAAAGATACTTGGGGCTTGATTACAAGACGCGACAATCCGCTTGCAAAATATAAAACTTTACGCAGAGAAAAACTTTTGGAACATTTTGAGCCGCTTATGATTTCAGCCCAAGCACTTTCTAAAAAAGAACTTTTGGATTGGTTTGGCGGTTCAATGGAAAAATTTAACGTGATTGGTTCTTACAATTTGATTTACAATGCTACGGTTTTAATTCACTCTGGCGTTTGTTCGACAATTTCTTTTGATAAACTTGCCGACACTTCTGAAAACAGCGATTTGTGTTTTGTTCCGCTTGAGCCAAAGGTTGAAAGTGAAGCGATTTTAGCTTGGCGAAAAGGTTTTAAACTTTCTAAGCAAGCTCAAATTCTTCTTGATGAAATTGAAAATGAAACTTGATTTATTTGCGACTGGCGGTTTTTCTTTTGAAAATTTGCGGACGACAACTTAAATGAAAGAACTAGATGTTTTTGCGTAAAATTTACGCTTTAATTGCGTTAGGCTATGGAGCACCTGCGAAGCAGTTCCGAAGGAATGGAGCGATAGCGGAAGTGCGGAACAGCCGACCCGAAGCGTAGCGAAGGGGAACGCCCAAAAAAAATTTGCACTTGTAAAATCGCTCTTAAAAAAGTAAAATTTTGTTTCAAAACAAATAAAATTGAGGCGAAAAAATGAACATTCAAATTCGAGAATATAAATCTTCTGATAAAAATGCTGCGATGGAAATTTGGAATGAAGTTGTAAAAGATGGCGTGGCTTTTCCGCAAATTGAAGGTTTGAGCGAAACTGATGCTGATGATTTTTTTAAAAGCCAAACTTTTACTGGAATTGCTTTTGATTGTGATTCTAATGAAATTTTGGGGCTTTACATTTTGCATCCAAATAATGTTGGTCGCTGTAGCCACATTGCAAATGCTTCTTACGCTGTGAAAAAATCTGTGCGTGGCGAACATATTGGCGAGAAACTTGTGAAAGATTGTCTTAAAATTGCTCACGAAAAAGGTTTTAAAATTTTGCAATTTAATGCGGTTGTAGCTTCGAACATTCACGCTCTTCATTTATATGAGCGACTTGGATTTACAAAACTTGGCAAAATTCCCGCTGGATTTTTACTTCCGAATGGAAACTACGAAGATATTTTTTTGTTTTATCACGAAGTTTGATTTTGTGTGACTTAACGTTGTGAAGTTTTGCTTTGTGAAATTTTGCTTTGTTTGACTTAACGTTGTGAAGTTTTATTTCGCATATTTTGATTTTTTGAAGTTCAGTTTTTTAAGAGTTAATTTGAAACTTAACGTTGCGAAGTTTTGTTTTATGGAAAAAATATTTGAAATTCTTATTAGCCTTAATATTAGTTGGAAATGTCAAGAACATAAGGCAATTTTTTCAGTTGCTGACGGAAAAGATTTAAAACTTAATCTTGACGGAATTGAAGTTAAAAATCTTTTCTTAAAAGATAAAAAAGGAAATTTTGTTCTTTTGACGTTGGATATTGAAAAGCACGCTCCCTTAAAATCTGTAGCAGAATTTCTTGGTTGCGGACGACTTTCTTTTTGCAATTCTGATGAACTTATGCATTTTCTTTCGATTACGCCTGGTTCAATTTCGCCACTTTGCATAATGAGCGACACGGAAAATAAAGTTAAGTTTTTGCTCGACAGTGAATGTAAAGGTAAAAATGTTTTGTGTCATCCGCTAAGAAACACAGCAACAATTCAAATTTCTTGCGATGATTTACTGCGATTTGCTGAACATTTTGCTCATAAAGTTGAATTCTTTGACTTTGATTAATGTAAAGTCTGTAATTAAAACAAAAATCTCACACACTCATACTAAGTGTGTGAGTCGTAAAGTTTACATTTATTTTAAATAGTTTTCAAAGAAAGTCTGAAGTTTATCCCAAGGAATATAATTGTTATCGCCACCGTCGTATAAGTCGCAAGGAGTTGCATTTGGCACAATATAAAGTT
>CAZLXK010000319.1:0-2728 GCA_964563305.1 uncultured Treponema sp. | reverse complement strand
AGAGAATCTTCGTCTTTTGCGTAAATATCCATAATTTTTTCGCCACGTTTTACATAATCGCCTTGTCTTTTTGCAAAGATGATTCCTGAATCAGCGTCAACTTTATCAGAAGTTTTTTGACGACCAACGCCTAAACTTATGCAACTAACTCCAACTTTGTATGCGTCAATTATTAAATAACCATCTTCTTTAGCGAATGATTCTGCATGGAAAGGAGAGCGTCTTTTTCCTTGGTTTTTAAGAAAATCTTCTGGATCAGCACCTTGATCTTTTATATTTTCTAGGAACTTTTCAAGTGCTTTGCCATTTTCAACAACTTCTTTGCATTTTGCAATTCCTTCTTCAACACTTGACGCTTTTTCGCCTAAAATCAACATTCTTGCACCAAGTTCGTAAGTAAGTTCCATAATATCGGCTGGACCTTTGCCTTGTAAACATTCAAGACTTTCTTCAACTTCAAGATAATTTCCGGTTTTAAAGCCGAGCGGAGTGTCCATTGCCGTAAGAAGTGCAACTGCTTTTTTGCCCATTGCCTGCGATGTTTTTACTAAGAAAGTTGCAAGTTTTTCGGCATCTTCTGGACTTTTCATAAAAGCACCTTTGCCATATTTTACATCGAACACAAGAGCGTCGCTTCCTTCAGAAACTTTTTTAGAAAGAATTGAACTTGTAATGAGCGGAATGCTTTCAACAGTGCCAGTAACGTCTCGAAGTGCATACATTTTTCTGTCAGCAGGAGCGATTTTTTCAGTTTGACCCATCATCGCATAACCATCTTTTGCAATAAGTCTTTCAAATTCTTGCGGACTTAAGTTTACATTGTAGCCTTTAAGACTTTCAAGTTTGTCCAAAGTTCCGCCTGTATGACCTAAACCTCTTCCGCTCATCATTGGAATTTGAACGCCACAAGCGGCAACGATTGGTGCTAAAGGTAAACTGATTTTATCTCCAACGCCACCAGTTGAATGTTTGTCTACAAAAGGTCCGTGAAGTCCTAAATTTTCTTTTCCATGCAAATCAATTACATCGCCTGAATGAAGCATAAGATTTGTAAGAACGCCAGTTTCGTTAAAAGTCATTCCATTAAAATAAATTGCCATCATTAAAGCGGACATTTGATAATCAGGAATTGTGCCTTCCGTGTAACCGTTTACAATAAATTCAATTTCTTCCTTGCTTAATTCTGCTCCAGGAATTTTTCCGGTGCCACGTTTTTTTGCAATAATGTCAGTTGCTCTCATTTTTTACCACCTTTTAGTTTTTTTAGAACATTTATTATATCATAGATTATCGCTTGTGTTATAAAAGTTTTATTATTAAGTTTCGATTGTTTTTTTTTGATTTTTGATTAGAAAAAATTTTTACTTCATAAATTAGTGATTTAAAAAAAAATAAAAAAAATCGAAGTTTTATCAAACTAGGGTGCAAACAAAATTTTTTTGTCGCCAAAAAATTTTTCTTCAAAAAAACTTTTTCACAAAACCGTCAGCAATTACTTAGCACAAAAGACAAAAGATTGAGGCTTATCACAAGGAAGCGTCGCCTTAGCACGAAAAAGCGTCAAGTGCGAGTTAAACTGTCAGTTTTGCACAAAAATCAGCGTAAACTTCATCACAAAACCGCGACTTAACTGAAAGTTCCGCGACTTAAGCACGAACATTGTCATTTAACTGCAACCTTCATCGCTTAACTGACAAAACCGCGACTTAACTGACAAAGTTGTCACCTAAACAGAAAATTCTGTTACTTAATCGAAAAATCCCCAAATAAAGCTCAAATCCTCATATCAAAAAAAATCACAGAATATTAAATCCAACTTTCAAAGAATTTAACTGAAAATCGCATTGTTTTTGAATCAAATAAAAGCAAATATTTTTAAGTTCCAGATAATTTTCCTCGCTAATATTTAGTTTTCTAACTTCAGAAGGTTTTAGTTCATTAATCGCGGTAAGATAAGTAATCGAATTTTGTGTAAGACAAAAATCTTTTGCAGTTTTAAAATTATCTTCCGTTAAACTCGAAAGACAATCTTCGCAAACAAAAGCATTTTCACTTTCATAGTAAAAACTTTTTTTTGATTCTAAAAGCGAAGACGCACAACTTGCACAAGTGTAAATGTTCGGTTTCGTTCCCAAAAGATGCAAATATCTCCACAAAAAACGGACAGTTCCAATTTTACATTCATTTTCGTCGGAAAGTTCAAGTCCGTCCAAAAATCCACTTAAATATTTAAAAGAATTAAAATAATCGCCAGCACATTTAGTTTTTAAAACAATTTCACAAGCCAAATTTGCCGCATAAAGTTTGTAAAGATTTGAACGAAAAGTAAAATGCGAATTTTTTACATCAAAATCAGAAATTTTTTTAGAATGTTTAAGTTCGTCGTCATAAAAATAAAGAATTCCAGAATTAAAAGTTTGCACATAAGATTTTAATTTGCTTTTTGGACCGCCGTAAAGTGTAAGATAAATAATTCCAAAATCTTGGGTCAAGGCTGTAACGCTTCGGTTAGTTTCGCCAGAATCTTTTACGCTTAAAATAATCGCTTTTGACTTTTTATTTCGCTCGCCCATAAAAACTAATTTAACGAAATTTATTTTAAAAGGAAAGTTTTTTTTGTTAGTGAGCAAAGTCAAATTATGGAGCATGTTTTTTCTGATTAAATTTAACTTAAGTTGTCATTCTGAACTTGTTTCAGAATCGGCTGGCAGTTAATTGCAAACCAAGT
>CAZLXK010000318.1:0-2729 GCA_964563305.1 uncultured Treponema sp. | reverse complement strand
AACAAAACCCGCTTTTCAGGGTTTCGGCTTATCGCCTCCATTGCTTCGTTCTAGTGGTTTCGACTATGCCGCTCGAAACTTCGTTGCGAGTTCAACCACTGCCACTACGCAACTCGCTCCGCTCGCCCTTACAATCGGGGCTAAATTCTTTGTAGACATCCTGTCTATGACGATAATTTTCTCTTCACGAAAATTCTCAAGGTTTTTCTGGCGTTTTCGGCTACATCCTTGTCGCCATCTTCTATGAATAGACTTTGTTCTCTTAGTAAAGCCTGTCGCTGCAACAAGTGTCAGTCTGTAAAAAATTCGTCATCCTGAACTTGATTCAGGATCTGTCGATAACAAAAATGTCAGTTAGTAAATAAAAGTTTCAATAGATTCCGAATCGAGTTCGGAATGACAACAAAACCGCCACTTAGCACGCCGTTACTTCAAAAACCGCCACTTAAATAAAAAAACGGCGACAAGGACGTCGCCATAAATCTACAACGACCTTGAGAATTTGCAAAGCAAATTCTCGTAACTGACAGGAAGTCAGCAAAACAACTTGTTTTTTTCGGCAATGATTAAATTTTTTCATCACAAAATTCTTGACCTTTTAAAAATTAAACTGTAAAACACAATCAGTTAGGCAAAGAAGCCATTGAAATTCATTTTTCAGTGATTTCTTTGCCTTTTTTGTTTTAAAAAATTTTTTTTAAGGGGTTGTTTATGGGTGAAGAACTTTTAAACGCGGTCGGCACGGCAGTCGAAAGTGCTAGCACAACAACATTTAGTGTTTGGTTTTTAATTGGTGCAGCACTTGTTTTCTGGATGCAAGCAGGATTTGCAATGGTAGAAGCTGGTTTTACACGTGCAAAAAATACCGGCAATATCATAATGAAAAATCTTATGGATTTTTGTATCGGAACAGTAATGTGGTTTTTAATCGGAGCATCTTTTATGCTCACCTACACAGATCCAGTAACTGGCGAAGTCAGCAAAGGCATTTGGTCAGTAATCGGAAAGCCTGGATTTAGCGTTTTTACACATTATTCAAGTTTTGATTGGTCAAATTTCGTATTTAATTTAGTATTTTGTGCAACAACAGCAACTATAGTTTCGGGTGCAATGGCTGAACGAACAAAATTCTTAACTTACTGTTTGTATTCAGCAATCATTTCAGGAATTATTTATCCAATAGAAGCACACTGGGTTTGGGGTGGAGGATTTTTAAGTCAGTGGGGATTCCACGATTACGCTGGTTCAAACTGCATTCATATGGTTGGCGGAATTTGTGCTTTAGTTGGAGCAGCAATGTTAGGTCCGCGTCTTGGAAAATTCGAGCGAAATTCAAAAGGTAAAGTTACAAAAGTTCACGCTTTTCCAGGTTCAAACATCGCAATGGGAGCGTTAGGCGTTTTCATTCTTTGGTTTGGTTGGTACGGATTTAACGGTGCAGCAGCAACAAATGTTCCAACTTTAGGTTCAATCTTCTTAACCACAACAGTTGCACCAGCAGTTGCCACAGTAACCGCAATGATTTTCACTTGGATAAAATACGGCAAACCTGACGTTTCTATGTGTCTTAACGCATCACTTGCAGGATTGGTTGCAATTACAGCTTCTTGCGACGTAACCGACTGTGCAGGAGCGGCAATAATCGGCGTTGTTGCCGGACTTTTAGTTGTGTTTGGCGTTTGGTTCTTAGATCACGTAATTCACGTAGACGATCCAGTTGGAGCAGTTGCAGTTCATATGTTCAACGGAATTTGGGGAACAATCGCTGTAGGATTATTTGCTACAGAAAGCGCTCCTGGATTTGCAGTTGCAGGAATTAACGAAGGATTATTTTACGGCGGCGGATTTGTTCAACTTGGCAAGCAGTTAGGCGGAATGCTTTTAACACAAGCTTGGACAGTTGTAACAATCACACTTGTATTCTTTATTTTGAAAAAGACAGTTGGACTTAGAGTTTCTGCACAAGAAGAAATTGTTGGTCTTGATAAACTTGAACACGGACTTGATTCATCTTACGCAGGATTTGTAATTCCTTACACAGAAGAAGAACTCGAAGAAGCTCAAGAAGCAGGATTCAAACTTTCTAACACAAGCGTCGCTTCTTCTGCAAGTTCGGCAAGTGAAACAAGTTCACAAGAAAAAGTTCCAGTTGAGCAAGCAATAAAAGTTTCTGACGCAACAGAACATTCAGAACACGATTCGGACAAAAAAGCGGACGGTTCGCCAAAGTTTACAAAAATCGAAATTGTTTGCAAAGAAGAGCGACTTGGCATCTTAAAAAATGCAATGACAAATCTTGGAATTACCGGAATGACAGTAAGCCACGTTTTAGGTTGTGGAATTCAAAAAGGTCAGCCAGAATATTATCGAGGAACTGCAATCGAAACAAATCTTTTGCCAAAAGTTCAAGTTGACATTGTTGTAAGCAAAATTCCAGTTCGCAAAGTAATTGAAACAGCAAAGAAAACTTTGTACACAGGACACATTGGAGACGGAAAAATCTTTATCTACGATGTAGAAAATGTTGTAAAAGTTAGAACTGGCGAAGAAGGCTACGATGCTTTGCAAGATGTAGAGTAAGTTTTACGGTTGGTGAGCATTGCTGAACCATTGGAGCAAATTCTATAAGGAAAGAGTCGCCACTTAACACAAAAATTGTGTTAAGTGGCGACTTGTCTTTTGTGCTAAGATTTCGCCCTAAACATTTCCCGCTTTCCGCACTTCCGTTT
>CAZLXK010000317.1:0-2740 GCA_964563305.1 uncultured Treponema sp. | reverse complement strand
AAAAATCATCAAATCTAAATTAAAAAAATTTAATCAACAAAAGGAGAATATATGACTTACGACGTTGCAATAATTGGAGCTGGAATAATTGGCTCTTCAATCGCACGGGAACTTTCAAAGTACAAACTTCAAATTTGTATGATTGAAAAGGCAAATGATGTTTCTTGCGGAACTTCAAAAGCAAACTCTGGCATTGTTCACGCAGGATATGATCCGGTTCCAGGAACTTTAATGGCAAAATTGAATGTTGAAGGAACTGCAATGTATCCAAAACTTGCACAAGAACTTCACTTCGACTTTAAAAACATTGGTTCGCTGGTTGTTGGATTTAGCGAAGAAGATATGGAGCACGTAAAAAAACTTTATGAACGTGGCAAGGCGAACGCTGTTCCAGGAATGAAAATCTTAAATCAAGAAGAACTTCTTAAACTCGAGCCAAATATTAGCGAAGAAGCTCAAGGTGCACTTTTAGCCACAAGTGCTGGAATTACAAGTCCTTATCAAGCAACTTGGGCGATTGCAGAAAATGCTGTTATGAACGGCGTAAAACTTTTTTTAGAAACAGAAGTTCATTCAATCACCGCTCCTCAAGAAAACGAAAAACTTTGGACAGTTCACACAGGGCAAGGCGACATTCAATCTCTTTGCGTTGTAAATGCTGCCGGACTTTACGCTGATTCTATAAGCAAAATGGCTGGCGCTAGAAATTTTATTATAAAACCTCGCAACGGAGAATATTTCTTGCTCGACAATAAATGTGCCGACCTTGCACATCACACACTTTTTCAAACTCCAGACGCTTTAGGAAAAGGCGTTTTGGTAACTCCAACAGTTGACGGAAATATTTTAGTTGGTCCTTCTGCTGGCGACAACGACGACAAAACCTTTACGGCAACAACTCGCGAAGGTCAGGATTTAATTATGACTAAAGGTGAAAAAACAATTCCAAATATTCCTCGGCGAAACATAATTAACTCTTTTGCGGGCGTTAGAGCAATCGCTTTAAATGAAGACGGAAGTCCTGTGAATGATTTTATTATTGAAGAAGATGAAAACGCTAAAAGATTTATAAATGTTGCGGGTATTTGTTCTCCGGGATTAACTGCGGCTCCGGCGATTGGCGTTTATGTAAAAGATTTAGTTCAAAAAGCACTAGAAGGCGAAAAAGAATTTGTTGAAAACAAGGATTTTATTGCTGTTCGCAAAGGGATTGAATCATTTATGCACGCAAGTCCAGAACGCAAAGAGCAACTTATTGAAGAAGATGAACTCTACGGAAGAATTATTTGTCGTTGCGAAATGATTACAGAAGGCGAAATTGTAAACGCAATAAAATCTCCAGTTGGAGCACGAGATCTTGATGGCGTAAAACGAAGAACAAGAGCTGGAATGGGAAGATGTCAAAGTGGATTCTGTTCACCGCGTGTTACAGAAATCATCAGTCGTGAATTAAAAATCCCAATGACATCAGTTACAAAAAACGGTGGATGTTCATTCATCTTAAATTCAAAAACACGTTAAGAGGAAGCAAATGGCACAAACAAATCTTTCTTATGATATAGTTATTGTTGGTGGCGGACCTGCTGGAATGGCAGCGGCAGTTGCGGCAAAAAAAGCAGGAACTGATAAAATTTTAATTCTTGAACGCGACACTCGAATTGGAGGAATTTTGCTTCAATGTATTCACAACGGATTCGGACTTCATCATTTTGGCGAAGAATTAACTGGTCCTGAATATGCGGGACGTTTTTCTGATGAAGTTGAGCAACTTGGAATTGAATATAAAACCGACACTATGGTTTTGGACGTAAGTGCAGACAAAAAAGTTACTGCAATCAATTCAAAAGACGGACTTATGGTAATCGAAGCAAAAGCGGTAATCCTTTGCATGGGTTGCCGAGAGCGAACTCGCGGAGCATTAGTTATTCCTGGAACTCGACCAGCGGGAATTTTTACTGCAGGTTCAGCACAGCGATTTGTAAATATTGACGGATATCTTCCGGGCAAGAAAGTTGTAATTTTAGGTTCGGGCGACATTGGATTGATTATGGCGAGACGAATGACGCTTGAAGGTGCAGAAGTAAAACTTGTTTGCGAAGTTATGCCATTTTCTAGCGGATTAAGGCGAAATATTGTTCAGTGCGTTGAAAACTTTAACATTCCGCTCAAATTTAGCACAACTGTAATCAAAATCCACGGAAAAGAGCGAGTTGAAGGCGTTACAGTTGCCGCAGTTGACAAAAATCGTAGGCCAATTCCTGGCACAGAAGAATTTATTGAATGTGACACTTTGCTACTTTCGGTTGGACTTATTCCAGAAAATGAAATTTCTACAGGTTGCGGAGTTTCTATTGATTCAATGACTTCTGGTCCAAGCGTAAATGAAAAAATGCAAACTTCAGTTGAAGGAATTTTTGCTTGCGGAAATACAGTTCACGTTCACGATTTAGTTGACTTTGTAACTGCTGAAAGTATACGAGCGGGCGAAAATGCAGCAAAATATGTTCAAGGCAAAGTGATTTCTAATGGCGAAAGAGTTACGCTTAAACCGGGAAATCGCGTGCGTTATACAGTCCCGCAACATCTTGATTCCACAGAAAGCGATTCAAATATTTCAATTATGTTCCGCCCAACTGATGTTTATCGAAATATATCAATCGTAGTTTATTCAAACAATGAAAGAATTAAAACTCAACGCAAAAAAGTTGTTCGACCTGGAGAAATGCAAGTTGTAGAACTT
>CAZLXK010000316.1:0-2742 GCA_964563305.1 uncultured Treponema sp. | reverse complement strand
AAATTTAACAAGTGTACATCGGCATCTTTTATTAAAAAAAATAAAAGTTTTAAGTTCATTATCGTAAATACAAAGACAGTAGGAAAGTTTAATGTAAGCACGAATAAAACAAATAAGCTGCCAATGTTAGCTCTCCTGCTCGCAAGGTTTAATAAACATTAAGATCATTTCGCAAACGAGAATCCCGGGAATTGGTAAAATTTTCACAAAAGAAATTGTGCAATTTACCAGTTTGAGGGATATTTTTACTACATTTGGAATTTTTTTAAAAAAAATCTTTGCTAAAAAAAAAAATACTCTTAAAAGCCAAGACATTAAGGGATGGATATACGTTTTGGGTAGTGCTTGTTGAGTTTTGAATAACATATACTCAGCGGGTATGCAATTTGCAAAGGATGAGTGTATGATAATAAGTTTAGGAGTTGATCACAGGGCTGTCCATTTGAAAGATATTATAATCGAACATTTGGAAGAGTTAGAGTTTGAAGTGTTAGATCGCGGCGCAACGGACACAACGCCAGTCGATTACCCAGATATCGCTAAAAAAGTCGCTAAAGATATTAAAACAATGCAAGCAAATTTCGGAATTTTAGCGTGTAATACCGGTATTGGAATGTCGATTGCAGCTAACAAATTTCAAGGAATTCGTGCGGCACTGGTCCATTCTGTCGAAGATGCACGCCTCGCTCGCGAACACAATGACGCAAATATTATGGTCGTAGCAGGAAATTCTATCACTCCTGATGTCCTCAAAAGCATGCTCGATACTTTTTTTCTGACAGAATTTGAAGGCGGTCGACACGAGCGTCGGTTAAGTAAAATTGTCGAATTCGAATTCAGCCAACGGTAATTTGTAGCAGCTTTTTAATTTTTTATTTATATACTTTTTATATGCAAATTGGTGGCATTCAGCGGTTTTCGAGCATCGATTTCCCAAAAAGAATCGCATCAGTCTTGTTTACCGTTGGGTGCAACTTCCGATGTCCGTTTTGCCACAATCCAGAACTGGTAGTTGGGCCATTTCCAAGAATTTCAGAAGAAAAAATTTTCGAATTTCTTAAATCGCGCGTCGGACAAATAGATGGAGTTGTAATTTCTGGCGGTGAACCAACTTTACATCACGATCTCCCTGAATTTATTATAAAAATCAAAAACCTTGGATTTGAAATAAAACTAGACACAAACGGCACAAATCCTAGTATGTTGCAGCAATTACTCGACAACCGGCTGCTGAATTATGTTGCAATGGATATAAAACATACGTGGGATAAATATCATCAACTCACCGGCACTCAAGTGGATATAGAACAGGTAAAAAAATCAGTAAATATGCTGATAAATAGCGATATTGAATATGAGTTTCGCACTACAGTAATACAACCAATTCATACACTCGACGACATAATTGAAATCTCAAAAAATATTCGCGGAGCAAAATACTACGCGGTACAAGAATTTATTTCAGCGAAAACTCTAGATGAAAAATTTTCAAAATACACATCTTTTGACAAAAAATATTTGCAAAATATACGTCACAAAATCGAGGAAAATATTGAAGTATTTGAGATTCGCGCATAAAAAATAGAAAAATAAAAAAATTTTTGAACGTTTTATTATTTCGTGCGTCTCAATATACGTAAATAATTGATATTCCTTTCATAATCAAGCGGCTGCGATTAGGCAGTCGTTTTGGTTTTTACGAAACACACATACAAAAATCATCTATTCACACTGACGATTTTACACCAAGCAAGGCGAATTTATCAATCAATAACATTAGTATTTAAAAAATTATTTACAAATTCCAGATCCGAGTGGTACGTCATGCCAACCCATTGGTCTTGTGTAGTAAGGATTTTTACAGGAATATCGGCAGCAAGAATATTTTGCGGCAATCCGAATTCCGCACTAAGAAGAGTGTCATTTTTCAAATTTTCTTCTATAAATTGTGAAAATTTTTGCTCTAAAAACGTAAAAATTCTATCATCGAGGGCAAATAAATTCATCGACGTCAAAATCGATTCGACAAGAATATTACCGAAAGTGTCCACAACACGCCCATGGTCGACAAAAATCCCATGATGCTCGACAAATTTTTTTACAAACATATTCTCATCTGGCAAAATTAAACTGCGAGAAACCGTACCATTTGGTGACAAAGTTTTTTGCAACTGATAAGCAGTACACGCCCACGTTGACAATAAATTGCCCTCCGTCGCATTGTTTTTCAAAAACGCAACAGTATTTTTAATTGCCGATTTTCCGTAGTAATCATCAGCATTAATGAGCAAAAATTTACCACTAATAGCATTTTTGGCAACGAGTGTCGCGTGCGCAGTACCCCACGGTTTTTTACGATTTTTTATAATTCGAACCGCATTATTCGGGCAAAAACTATCAATTTTTTGTACAACAAATTCAACATTCACGTCCGAAAAATAAGCAAAAATTTCTTTACGAAAAATGTCAATTAGATCCCGTCGCGTCACAACAACGATATTGTCAACACCTGCTGATACCGCATCCGCAATGGAAAAAAACAGCAACGGCACTTGACGCGCTGAAACTTTTACAATTTGTTTTGCGTCACCGAACCGCGACCCGATTCCTGCCGCAAGAATCAAAAGCGATGTAGTCATAAATTGCAGTAAAAAGATGGATTAGATTTTAAAAGACAATAAAGAAAAATAACGATAAAAATATAGTTTTTGTAAAAATTTTACACCAATATTCTAAAACAAG
>CAZLXK010000315.1:0-2745 GCA_964563305.1 uncultured Treponema sp. | reverse complement strand
TTCGCTGCTCAACTCCGCACTTAAAATAAGTGATTTTTGCATCTTCGCCGCCAAGTTCAATTACAACATCAGTTTGCGGAATGATTTTTTTAACCGCCGTAGTCGCTGCAACAACTTCTTGAATAAACGGAATGTTCAACCATTGAGAAACGCTAAATCCGCCAGAACCTGTAACTTTTACGCTTATAGTTTGATTTTCCGAAAAAGAATATTTTTCTTCAAGTTCGTCAAATGCTTTGTTGACTACAGAAATAATTGTGTTACGAATATCAGCACGATGACGTTCGTACGCTCCGTATAAAAGTTCATCATTGTCGCCTAAAGCAACAACTTTTACAGTTGTAGAACCAACATCAATTCCCATTCGAATAGGTTTAACAACTGGTTTTAATTTAATTTCATTCATATCGCCACAAATCCTTAAAACATTTTGATTTTGATTTTACCACTTGAAAATTTTAAGATTTTAAAATCATATAAAATTTTAAAACTTCCTCAAATTTATATAAAATTTAATAAAACACGCAAATTTAAGCAAGTGAGGTAAATTTTGTAGAAGTTTCAAAACTCGTCTGACTTTTGAAACTTCCTCAAGTTTTTAATAAAAACACACAGTTATTGAAGCAAAACTTAAACTTGCTCAAGGTTTACTTGCCAAAACTGACAGTTGCCAAAGCTTCACTCAAAATCAGAACAAACCTGAAATTACGCCGTTGTCATCAACATCAATATTTAAAGCACTTGGTGATTTTGGAAGTCCTGGCATATCTACAATATCGCCTGCAAAAACT
Source organism: uncultured Treponema sp. (assembly GCA_964563305.1). Classification (GTDB taxonomy): domain Bacteria; phylum Spirochaetota; class Spirochaetia; order Treponematales; family Treponemataceae; genus Treponema_D. The sequence continues at coordinate 1,954 of CAZLXK010000315.1, read as the reverse complement.
ACAACAAAACCTGCTCCGCTGTAAAGTTGAACATCTCTCACAGGAAAAACATAATTTTTTGGCGAACCAAGCAAATTTTTGTCGTGACTAATTGAATTTTGTGTCTTTGCAACACAAATTGGAAGATTTCCATAACCATTTTCTGTGTAAGTTTTTAATTTTTTAAGTGCCTTCGCTTCAAATTCAACAGAACTTGCTCTGTAAATTTCCTTTGCTAAGATTTCAATTTTTTCTTTTAGCGAAAGATTTAAATCGTAAATCGGCTTAAAATTTGATTTTTTAACTTGACCGCGAGATTTTTCGCCAGTTTCTGCAACAACTTGCTCTTCAGTTTGAGTTCCAACTTTTTCGCCACAAGATTGTCCGCTGATTTGAGCGTCAACTTTTTCGTAGCAAGTTTCGCCTTCACAAAGTTCCACAACTTTACGAGCCAAATCCTCAGTGCCACTTCCGCCTTTAGCCCAACCTTCGCACAAAACAGCTTCGCTTCCAGCATCTAAAGCAAGTTCTTTAAGCAAGGCAATTTCTTCATCAGTGTCAGAAACAAATTTATTAACCGCGAGCACAACATCAAGGCCAAACTTTTTAACATTTTCAATATGACACTTTACGTTTTCAAAACCTTTTTTAAGAGCGTCAAGATTTTCTTTAGAAAGTTCCGACTTTAAAACTCCGCCGTGCATTTTTATCGCCCGAACAGTCACCACAATCACCACAGCGTTTGGAACTAAATTATTCAAGCGACACTTTATGTCAAAAAACTTTTCAGCACCTAAATCAGCAGCAAAACCCGCTTCAGTTACAACATAATCGCCTAAAGCTAAAGCACAAAGCGTTGCGTTAATAGAATTGCAGCCGTGAGCAATGTTCGCAAAAGGTCCGCCGTGAATAAATGCAGGATTTTTTTCCAAAGTTTGAACTAAATTCGGCCTAATTGCATCTTTTAAAAGAGCAGCAATCGCTCCAGTGCATTTTAACTCGCCAAATTTAACATCTTGCTTAGAATAATTTTGACCAATCGTAATATTAGAAATGCGTTCTTTAAGTTCAGAAATTGTTTTACTCAAGCAAACAATCGCCATAATTTCTGACGCAACTGAAATCTGAAAATGACTTTCTCGAGGAACGCCGTCAATTCTTCCGCCCAAACCAATTACAACATTTCGCAAAGCTCTGTCATTCAAATCAACACAACGTTTCCAAGTAATTGTACGCGGATCAAGATTTAAGCAGTTTCCTTGCTGAATGTGATTGTCAATAAGTGCCGCCATAAGATTATTTGCAGCCGTAATTGCGTGAATGTCGCCAGTAAAATGCAAGTTTATATCTTCCATTGGCACAACTTGAGCATATCCGCCACCACAAGCGCCACCTTTTACGCCAAAACACGGACCAAGAGACGGTTCGCGCAAAGCAATCACGGTTTTTTTGCCAATTTTATTTAATCCGTCGCCCAAAGCAATGCTTACAGTCGATTTTCCCTCTCCAGCAGCAGTTGGAGTCATAGCAGTTACAAGAACAAGTCGCCCACGCGAAAAAGGATTTTGAGCTTTTTCTTGCAAAGTTTTAAGCTCTTCAAAAGAAACTTTCGCTTTATATTTGCCATAAAGTTCAAGATTTTCAGATTTTATACCAATTTTTTCAGCCACTTGAGCTATGGGAATCATTACATTTTTTTGAGCAATTTCGATATCTGTCATTACACACTCCACAATTTATTTTGCAATTTTATGATAGCAAAAATTAGCACATTGTTTAAGTGGAATTTTTTCAGACGGTTGGTGTATTTGCAACGAAGTTTCTAGCAGCGAAGTCGAACCATTGATTTTGGAGTGTTTTCTAAGGACTTTTTTTGGAAGATTTTTGTTTAGAAAGAATTTTTTTATTTTACTTCATAAAACTAGCACTTGTTGCAGAAAATAAAAAATGCACGGAAGCGAGGTTCGACATATTC
>CAZLXK010000314.1:0-2750 GCA_964563305.1 uncultured Treponema sp. | reverse complement strand
CAGAAATAACTCGTCAAGCAGACATTTTAATTTGTGCAGTTGGAAAGCCTCACACGGTTAGTGCTGATATGGTAAAAGACGGAGCAGTTGTAATTGATGTTGGCGTTAATAGAATTCCAGACGCAAGTAAAAAAAGTGGATTTCGGCTCGTAGGCGATGTTGATTTTGATGAAATAAGTCAAAAAGCATCTTTTATAACTCCAGTTCCTGGCGGAGTTGGTCCTATGACAATCGCAATGCTTATTTATAACACATTGGAAGCTGCAGAAAAATTATGATTGATATTCAAAATTCTCAAGACACAAGAGAAATTCCTTTGCAAAAAGTTGGAATTAAAGATTTAAAATATCCAGTTAGAGTTTTAGATAAAATCAACAAATTTCAGCAAACAACAGCGAATGTAAATTTATTTGTAAATCTTCCGCACAATTACAAAGGAACTCATATGTCGCGTTTTATAGAAATTTTCCACAAAAATCGTAATGAACTTGGAATGAAAAATTTTCTTGCGATGCTTGAAGAAATTCGTAAATCTCTTGACGCACAAAAAGCGTACGGAAGCATAACTTTTCCATTTTTTATGACAAAAAAAGCGCCAGTTTCGGGTTCAGAAAGTATTATGAATTATGTTTGCACTTATGAAGGCGAAGTTGCCGCTGAAAAATCATCAAAATCAGAAGAAAGCGAAAAATCCGCAGAACTTGCAAAATCAGAAAAATCAGAAATAAAACAAAAGTTTTTTGTAAAAATTCAAATTCCAATAACGACGCTTTGCCCTTGTTCAAAAGCAATCAGCAAATATGGCGCACATAATCAGCGAGGAATTGTAAGCGTAAAATTGCAAAATAAAAGTTTCTTTTGGATTGAAGATGTGATTGAACTTGTGGAAAATTGTGCTTCAAGCGGTTTATATAGCATTTTAAAACGTCCAGACGAAAAATTTGTAACTGAGCATGCTTACGAAAATCCGCGTTTTGTAGAAGATATTGTTCGCGAAGTTTATATGGCTTTAAAAAATTTTAATAAAAGTGAAAAACCTTTTACAAGTTTTAGCGTGGAATGTGAAAATTTTGAGTCGATTCATAATCACAACGCTTATGCTTTTGCTGAATATAATGAAATTTAAAAAATCGGAGAAAAAATGACATATTTCTTTGAAACTTACGGTTGCGAAATGAATATTGCTGAATCCGCTTCTGTAGAGCAAATTTTAATTTCTCGCGGCTGGAAAAAATCGCTTAACGCAGAATCCGCAGATTTAGTTATAATAAACACATGTTCTGTGCGTGCAAGTGCCGAAACTAGAATTTTTGGAAGATTAGGATTTTACACTGGACTAAAAAAAGTTCGAAACTTAGAAAAAGACGCAAAAATCAAAAGTGACGAAATGAAAAAAGCCGCTGAATTTGTAACACAAAATGGAAAAGTTCCGCTACATCTTGTTGTAATGGGTTGCATGGCTGAACGTTTATTAAAAACTTTACAAAAAGATTGGCCTTGTATTGATTATGTGGTTGGAACTTACGCAAAAAATAAATTTGGCGACATAATTACAGCAATTGAAGAAAACCGCGAGGCAATTCCCGTTGACGAAGAACCAGTTTACACTTTTGCCGAAACTTCTTACGAAGAAGGAGCATTTTCTACGTTTGTGCCGATTATGCACGGTTGCAACAATTTTTGCACTTACTGCATTGTTCCTTATGTTCGCGGAAGAGAAATTTCTCGTCCTTTAGCTGAAATTTTGCACGAACTTGAAATCTTGTCAAAACGCGGAGTAAAAGAAATTACACTTTTAGGTCAAAATGTAAATTCTTACAATTCTGAAGGAACAAATTTCCCTCAGTTGCTTCACAAAATTTCAGATTTTTTAAGTTCAATCAATTCTCCAATAAAATGGATTCGTTTTGAATCAAGCAATCCAAAAGATTTTAGCGACGAATTAATAAAAGAAATTGCAGAAAATCCTTTTGTTTGCAAAGGACTTCACATTGCAGTTCAGCATGGATCAAATGAAATCTTAAAAAAAATGAACCGACGCTACACGAGAGAAAGTTATTTGGAACTTGTAAAAAAAATCCGTGAGCAAGTTCCAGATGTAGAATTTTCCACAGACATTATGATTGGTTTTCCCGGCGAAACCGAAAGTCAATTTGAAGAAGTTCTAACTTTAATGAATCAAGTAAAATACGAAAGTGCGTTTATGTATTATTATAATCCGCGCGAAGGAACTCCGGCTGCAAAAATGCCAAATCAAATTGATGAAAAAATCAAAAAGCAACGTTTGCAAAAAATAATTGACAGCCAGTTGAAAATTCAAAATCAAGTTATGAACGCTCGGCTTGGAAAAACAATTACAGTTTTGGCAGACATTGTAAGTCGCGACAACAAAACGGAACTTTTAGGTAAAACTCAGCAAAATGAACGCGTAGCTTTTCTCGCTCCAAAGTCAAAAATTGGAAGTTTTGTAAAAGTTCACCTTGATTCTTTAAGCGGCAACACTTTTCGCGGCACTTTAGTTCAAGAATAAACTATTATTGTTCTTTTGGAGCCAAGTTTTCAAATCTAACGGCTTTTCAGGGTTCCGCTTTCGCTCCATTGCTTTGCAACTCGCTTCGCTTGCCCTTACAATCCGGGCTAGGATTTTACTTCAAGAAAGTGTCGCTCAATTTCTTTCGGCTTTTTAGGGTTTCACTTTATGCTGTTTCCTTGTTGATGATGGCGACAAGGAGATCGCCGTAAACGCCAAA
>CAZLXK010000313.1:0-2765 GCA_964563305.1 uncultured Treponema sp. | reverse complement strand
AATTATTTCAATGTTTTCTGCAGGATCTCCAGGTCCGTTGCTTAGCATAATTCCATCTGGATTTAATGAAAGAATATCTTTTGCTTTATATGAACTCGGAACTGTTATAACTTCAAGTCCACGTTTTAATAATTCTCTACGAATATTTGCTTTTGCTCCAAAATCCCAAAGAACAACTTTTTTCCCTTTACCATTTTTCATTGCAACTTGAGGATCATTTTCTTTTGTACCATCGGCTTTTACCGGAACAAAACGATATTGTGCACTTTCTTTAAAAACTTGTTCTGCACTTTGTTCTATTGGAGTGGCACTTTCTGTTACAGCGGAAACTGCATTCTTAATTTTGTATGATTTAATTTTTCGTAAAAGTTTTGTCTTTGTTTCATCACTTTTGAGAGCGTTGAATGTTTCTTTTGCTTGTTCACTTTCTCCAGAAATTATCATTCCATTCATAACGCCAACTTCTCGAAGAACTTTTGTTAATGCTCTCGTATCAATATCGTAAAGTCCAATTATATTTTGTGATTTTAAATATGAATCAAGATTGCCTTGACATCGAAAATTTGATGGTTGTTCGCACCAAGAACGTACAATATATGCTTTTAAATTACATTTTGCACTTTCAAAATCGTTTGGAATTATTCCGTAGTTTCCTATAAGCGGAAATGTTTGCGTAACAATTTGTCCGTAATAACTTGGATCTGTTAAAGTTTCAAGATATCCGTTCATTCCTGTTGTAAATACTGCTTCTCCGATTGTAACACCAGTAGCACCAAAACTCTTGCCTTCAAAAATTTGTCCGTTAGCAAGGACTAAAATCGCTTTACTAGAATTTTCCATACTAGAATTTGAGTATATTGAATTTTTAACAAATTGTATATAAGGAGTTCGTTCTTAGAATTGAAAAAATTTAGAACTTAGCACGACCATTGCTCTTGTCAAAAAAAATTGTTATTGAAAACTTCACTGTAATTTGCACGGAGGCGAAAATTAAAACGACTTAGCCCCGATTGAAACACCTTTAGTCTCGAGCAAAGATGACAGTTCTTGTGCTAAGTGTCAGTCAATCGCAATATAGTTGGTGGTTTCGACCTTGCCACTAGAAACGCTGTTGCGAGTTCAATCACCGTAAGTTTTTTTTGCTCGAGATGAGCGTTAGTGAAGTGCTAAAAGTGATCAAATTTCGTTTGCGGAAAATGTTTAGGGCGAACTGTTAACTCAAAAAATCTTCGCTGCAACAATAAAATTTGCTACAAAAAAAAGATTGTAAAAATAAAAAAATAAATCTATTATCAATAAAATAAAATGCAGTTAAAAAACTGATTATTTTGGAGATTATATGAAAAATTTATACGAACCTGGCGAAATGATTGAAACAAAAATCGTTGCAATTTCTGATGATACAATTTTTTTAGATCTTGGATTAAAAACTGAAGGAATTTTAGATAAGTCGGAACTTGCTGACGAAAACGGAAATCTTAGCGTAAAAGAAGGTGATTTGATAAAAGTTTATTTTGTTGGCTCGCAAAACGATGAATTTTATTTTACAACAAAAATTTCTGGTCAAAAAGCGGACGTTTCTTTGTTAGAAAATGCTTATAAAAATGAAATTCCGGTTGAAGGACACGTTTTTAAAGAAATTAAAGGCGGATTTGAAGTTATGATTGGAAATGTTCGAGCGTTTTGCCCTTATTCTCAAATGGGATTTCGTAAGCACAAAGAAAATTCTGAATATCTTGGTAAAAACTTGACTTTTAAAATTTCTGAATTCAAAAATGAAGGAAAAAATATTGTTGTTTCTAACCGAGCAATTCTTGAAGTTCAAGCAAATGAAAAATTGAATAAACTTGCTCAAAAATATCAAGTTGGGGCGATTGTAAAAGGAAAAGTTGACTCGCTTGAATCTTATGGAGCGTTTGTTGATTTAGATGGATTTAAAGCTTTACTGCCGATTTCTGAAATTTCGCATATTAGAGTTAATTCTGTTGCAGATGTTTTGAAAGTTGGACAAGAAATTACTGCAAAAATTATTAAAACTGATTGGGAACACGAGAGAGTTTCTTTGAGTACGAGAGAACTTGAAGCGGATCCTTGGGAAGCGATAAAAACTTCTTTAAAAGTTGGAGATGTTTTTGAAAATGCAAAAATTTCTCGTGTTGCAGATTTTGGGGTTTTTATAAATCTTTTGCCTGGAGTTGATGGATTAGTTCACGTTTCTAAATTAAATGTTGAACGAAATACTAATTTGAAAAAGGTTTATAAAGTTGGAGAGGAAATGAGTGTTAGCATTGAAAAAATTGATTTTGATGAAAAAAGAATTTCTTTAACTCCGGTCGTTTCTAATGAAGAAGAGAAAAATGCTAAAGAATATCTTTCTAGTCATAATGAAGATGATGGAGAAACTTACAATCCTTTTGCGGCTTTATTAAAACGTTAATCTTTTATTGCAAGTTTTATATCTTCTAATGAAATTTTTGCTTTTTGTGATTGTTTGCTCAAAAGTGCGGCTCTATTTAAAACTGATTCGATTTTTGCACAAGAAAAATCATTAAATAAAACCGCAAGTTTTTCTACAGAACAATCTGCGTCAAAATTTTTATTTGCAGAATACATTTTTATAAGTTCTTTTCGAGCATTTTCATCTGGATAAGGAACTGTAACTTTTGCATCAAATCTGCCTGGCCGAATTAATGCTTCGTCTAGTGCAGAAATGCTATTTGTTGCGGCAAGAACTAAAATTCCTTGATTTGATTGAAATCCGTCAA
>CAZLXK010000312.1:0-2771 GCA_964563305.1 uncultured Treponema sp. | reverse complement strand
CTAGCGATTATTGTTAAACTTTTTGTTTTTGACATTTATAAAGTTGAAGGAACTTCTATGCAACCAAATTTTTATGACAATCAAATCATTTATGTAAATAAACTTGCTTACGGAATTGTAAATCCTTTTGGAAACAATCTTTTAGTTCAGTGGAAAAAACCGAAAAAAAATGATGTTGTAATTTTTTATCACAATGGAAATATAGTTATAAAACGTTGTCTTGCCACAGAAAATGACTTACTAGAATATTCAGTTAATACAGATTATAATCTTATTATAAAATATTCAGATGACACGAGCAAAGACATTCCTTTGAACCCAATTCAATATCATCTTATGGAAGGAAATTATTTTGTTCCAAAAGATACAATTTTTGTTGTGGGCGACAATTATCATGATTCACTTGATTCAAGAAATTATGGTTTTGTCTCTTGCAAAAATATTTTAGGAAAAGTCATCTGTAAATCATCTTAAAAAAGGCTTTTTGATTTGATGAATTCTTATTTTAAACCTGTTAGAACAGGAATCATTATAGGACTTTGTGCTTTATTTTTGATTTGGATTTATATAAAATTTGTTCTCCTTTCTGTAAGTCCGCAAAAAAATATTGCAGTTGACAAAACTCATGTTGAGCGTGGTTCTATTGTAGACAGAAACGGAAAGCCGCTCGCAGTTAGTGCGAATTTTTATCACTTTGTAATTACGCCAAAAAATATAAAATCTCCACAAGAATTTGCAAAACTTATCGCGTCTTCAATCGATATGAGTGAAGATGAAATTGTAAACATTATAAATCAAAATGCTTCTTCAAATTTTGTTTATTTAAAGCGCAAACTTACGCAAAATCAATATGATGATGTTTCTGAAATCATTTTAGGAACAATTTATGCAAATGCTTGCCGATTTGACAAACTTTCAGGCAGAATTTATCCAGAAAATTCTTTAGCGAGCCAGTTGATTGGTTTTATGGGCGACGACGGAAAAGGTTTAAGCGGAATTGAATATTCCCAGCAAGAAATTTTATCTCCGGAAGTTGACGAAAATTCAGCGGCGACAGTTCACGGCGACAATATTTTTCTTACGATTGATTCAAATTTGCAATTTAATCTTGAAAAAACTGCAAGAAAAGCCTTGGACGAAACTCAAGCAGAAAGTCTTATGATGATTGTTTGTGATGCAAAATCTGGAGAAATTTTAACTTACATAAGTCTTCCAAGTGCAAACTTAAACAATTACGGTGAAGCAAGCAATGTTCAAAAACTTGACCGACCAAGCGTTACCGCTTATGAGCCAGGCAGCGTTTTTAAGATTTTTTCAACTGCCGCTTTTTTAGATTCTGATTCAGTTTTACCAAACGACAGTTTTTTTTGCGACGGGCTTTATTCTCGGCGAACAAATTTAGGCGAATTGATTAGAATTACTTGTCTTGATCATCACGGCTGGCTAAACATAAGAAGTGCTTTGCAATATTCTTGCAACGACGCAATCGCTCAAATGAGTGACAAAATTGACACAGAAAAATTTCTTGAATACATAAAAGATTTTGGCTTTGGCGAAAAAACTGGAGTTGAACTTCCTTCAGAAACTCGCGGAATTGTAAAATCAACAGACGACAAATATTGGTCAGGCAGAAGTAAAGCAACAATGTCGATTGGACAAGAATTAAGCGTAAGTGCTCTTCAAATGGTTCAAGCGGCAACTGTTTTTGCAAACGGCGGAGCAAAATTAAAACTTACTTTTATTCATCGAATTACAGACAACGAAGGAAATGAAAAATATGTTCACACGCCAGAATTTACAAAACAAGTAATTTCTTCTGACACAGCGTCTTACATTTTAAGTTGCATGGAAACAACTGCTCAAAAAGGAACTGGCTCTCGGGCTTCCTTAAAAGATATTTCGATTGGCGTAAAAACTGGAACTGCACAAATGGCTGACCAAATTAAAGGCGGATATTCAGAAACTGATTTTCTTTCAAACTGCATTGCAATTTTTCCTATCGAAGATCCAGAAATCATACTTTACATTGTAATTGAAAAAGCAAAAGGCGAAACTTACGCAGGAAGAATTGTTGCTCCAGTAATTGCTCAAGCCGCAGACGAAATTATTGATCAACTCGGAATGAACAGAGATGCCGCACCAAGTCTAATTCATTCAGGCGTAAGTTCATTTAAAAATAATTCACCGATTTTGCTTGAAGAAACTGTTCCAAATTTTATTGGCAGACCAAAACGCGATCTTATTCCGCTACTTTCAAATCCGCACATAAATTTTAACATACAAGGCAAAGGCTGGGTTGTAGAGCAAAATCCGCCAGCAGGAACTCCAATCACGGAAGATATGATAATTGAACTCACTTTGGAATAAAAACATTGCAAACTTTACAAAACGATTTCCTCAGTTAGCACAAAGTCTTGAAAAAAAACTTTGCGAAAATTTGGAATTTTTTACTTCAAAAAACCAAATGCCAAACGCTCAAGATAAATCTTTTGAAAATGCAATTCCACTTCATTCAAAATATAATCCGCAAAAAGAAGCCGAAAGTGCTTTGCAAAATTTTAATCTTCAAAAAAACAAAGCATCCGTTTATTTTTCTTTTGGATTAGGATTTGGCCCAATAGAATTTTGCAAAAAGTTTCCGTCTAAAACTTTAATCTTAATCGAAAATAATCCTGAATATTTTTTTAGTGCGTTAAGCGTTCTTGATTGGGAAATTGTGTTTAAGCACGAAAATTTAATAATTCTTTTAGGAGATTGCGAGCAAGAAGCGT
>CAZLXK010000311.1:0-2801 GCA_964563305.1 uncultured Treponema sp. | reverse complement strand
GCAAAAAACCGTCAGTCGCAAACAAGTGCCAGTTCTCGCAAAAAGTGCCAAATTACAAATTTAAGTGCCTCTCCATTCTTCAGCTTCGCTTTGCTTCGCCTCAGAATGACGCGTTAAGTTTGCTCATTCTCGCGGCGGTGAATCTTCCGCGTTAAGACGGCGGCAACTTGACTAAAAACAGCGAAAACTTTTTTAAGAAAACTTTTAACTCCCAAAATAAAACTGCCGCCGCCCTTTACTAAGTTGATGCTCGCTTTCTCAAAAGATAAAACCTTTCTTATAAAAGCGTAATCGTTCTTGCAAAACCGCCCACTTCCTTAAAGAAACCGCCAGTTGTGTTTTCAACATTGCGATTACTGAGCGAAGTCGAAGTACAACCACCGTCAATAAAAACCGCTAGTCAACTTTGTTAATTTAACGAATAATCCGCGAATCAACAAAATAATCCTTGACAAAACAAAATCCAAGCGTTAAATTAACAAATATAAACTGAAATGCGAAAACCGAACACTGAAATTATCCAAAAAATTCAAAATTTAACGCAAAACTTACTCAAAGTAAAATCGCCTGAACAAATCAGTATGAGAGAAATTGCTCAAGCGTGCGGAATTTCAGCAACAAACATTTATCACTATTACAAAAACAAAGACGAACTTTTTAATTCGCTCGGCATTCAGTTAAATTCGAAACAAAATCAGCAAAAAATTCAAAATCAAATAGAAAATTCAAAACAAGGAAGTACAAAAATGAAACTTATTTCAGACATGTTAGATTTTAGACCAAGCATTAAAGTTGTAGACGCTACTTTGCGCGACGGCGGACTTTGCAACGATTTTCACTTTCCAGAAGGATTTGCAAAAGCTCTTTACGAAGCAAATATTAAAGCGGGCGTTGATTATATGGAATTTGGCTATAAGGCAGACAAAGCAATTTTTGATGTAAGCAAATTTGGTCCTTCAAAGTTTTGCGATGATGATTATATTCGAAGCGTTGTGGGCGACGAAGAACCAAAAGTTAAAATTGCAGTTATGGCTGATGTTGGAAGATGTAATTTCAAAGAGGACATTCATAAAAAGTCAGAATCGCCTATTGATTTAGTTAGAGTTGCAACTTATTTGCATCAAATTCCTGCCGCAGTCGAAATGATTGAGGATGCTCACAACAAAGGTTATGAAACAAGTTGCAATATTATGGCGATTTCCACAGGGCAAGAAAACGACGTTCGGGCTGCTCTCGACATAATTGGACAGTCGCCAGTTGATATTCTTTACATTGTTGACAGTTATGGTTCAATTTATCCAGAACAAATGGCTCGACTTTGCGATATTTTTAATGAATTTGCTCAAAAATATAATAAAAAAGTTGGAATTCACGCTCACGATAATCAAAAACTTGCATTTGCAAACACAATCGAATGTGTGGGCGACGGAGTTGATTATTTAGATGCAACTTATATGCAAATGGGACGCGGTGCTGGAAACTGTGCAATGGAACTTTTACTCGGATTTCTTCACAATCCAAAATATAATCCTTATTACGTTTTTGAATTTATCCAAAATTATATGATTCCTCTAAAAGAATCTGGAGTTGTTTGGGGTTACGATTTGCAATACATTATGACCGGACTTTTTAACCAACATCCACGTTCTGCAATCGCTTACACAAAAGATAAACGCAAAGATTTGGCAGCATTTTATCAAGAAGTTATGGGAATGGATTGATTTTTTAATTTTTTTACTTTTTGGAGCGAATATTTAAATTTTTGCTTCCGTGCAAATTACAACGAATTTTCCCGCGTAAAATTTAAATTTAAGAATTTGCGAAGCAAATTCTTAAAACACATTTCAACTTCGATTGTTAGAGGCGACTTTCTTGTCGCTCTTTATAAACTAGCACTTCTTGCAGTTTTTAGGGCTTTTCTGTGCTAAGCGTTCGCCCCAAACAAAACCGCCCTCGCTCGAAATGACCTTGCTCGCTTTCTCAAAAGATAAAACCTTACTTATAAAAGCGTAATCGTTCTTGCAAAACCGTCCACTTCCTTAAAGAAACCGCCAGTTGTGTTTTCGATAAACTCAACCACCGCGTTTTATTACAGCCCCAAATTCTTTACTTTTGCTAAGCGACACTTTTCTTTCAAAAACCGCCAGTTACAATCAAGCGCCAGTTCTCGCAAAAAGCGCCAAATTACAAATTTAAGTGCCACTAGATTCTTCGGCTTCGCTTTGCTTCACCTCAGAATGACGCGTTAAGTTTGCACATTCTTGCGGCGGTGAATCTTCTGCGTTAAGGCGGCGGCAACTTGGATAAAACAGCGAAAACTTTTCTAAAAAAACTTTTAACTCCCAAAATAAAACTGCCGCCGCCCTTTACTTAGAGGATGCATTCTAAACACAGAAGACTCAAAATCACAGAGGACTTAGCCCCGATTTGTAGGGCGAGCGTTAGCGAGTTCTCTGCAATTAAGCGATTAGTTTTGAAAATAAAGTTTTGTTTTTTTTATATTTGGAGTTTTCGAGAGCTTCAAGCAGCGTAATTTTTTTGCAGAGAATGAAACGAAAGTGTAACCCGAAAAAGCGGGATTATGTTAGGTCGAAATCTTAGCAAATCCAATTTTCTGTAAGAAGTTTAAATACGCTCCAACAAAAAAAACACTAGATATAGCGTTTTTTATCAAAAAAAATCTAAAAAAAACATATAGATATAAGATTATCACAATATTTTAATTGAAAGTTTAAATCTAATTGAGTATACTAAGAATAGGTCATTTAATTATTGTAAAGCGGATTTTTTGTAGAAAAAAG
>CAZLXK010000310.1:0-2818 GCA_964563305.1 uncultured Treponema sp. | reverse complement strand
GATACAGTTGAAATCGACATAATTCGTTATCAGCAAGCCGTAAAAAATATTTTAGATTGTGATTTGTGGGACAGAATAACAGTTTATCTTGCAAACGCACTAAATCTTAATTTTGACAGAAAATTTGATTTGATTTTTATTGACGGTCCTAAAGCGCAATATATAAATTTTTTCCAAAAGTTCAAAAATAATCTTGAGCCAGAAGGCGTAATAATCAGCGACAATTTGTCTTTTCACGGAATGGTTGAAGATTTAAGTTTAACTCACAATGTAAGTACAATTCGCTTAGTAAAAAAAATCCGAAAATATATAGATTTCTTAAAAAACAATTCAGAGTTTAATACAAGTTTTTATAATATTGGTGACAAAATTTCAGTAAGCAAAAGAAATTACTAAAAACCTAAAGGTGAGTTTGAATAAAGTCGTGAATTTTCCAATGATTTTTGAATATTTTAAAATATTTTAATAAGTTTCTTGATTTTATTGATGATTTGCTGATTTATTAATATTTTGGTAGACAGAATATGTATTATGTAAAGCCGTCAATTTATCAAAATCTTCAACAATCCAAAGAAATTAGAACTAAATACAAAGTTTCTAATTTTTCTCATCAATTCCTAAAAATTCACAAGTTTCCTTTGCAACATTTTGTTCTGCATCTTTTTTGCTTTTTCCAGCACTTGGTCCATAAATCGTTTTTCCAAGTTTTACAGAAACATAAAAACATTTGTCGTGTTCCGGGCCTTTTGTATATTCAACTTTATAAACTGGCGATTCTTTTGTCTTTTTTTGATAATATTCTTGAAGAATACTTTTATAATCTTTGATTCCTTTATGAATTTGAACTTTTTTAATTTCAGGAATTAAATATTTTAAAACAAATTTTTGTGCTGACTTAAATCCAGAATCAAGATATATTGCTCCGATTATTGCTTCCAAAGCGTCCGCAAGAATTGCTTTTTTTGTTCTACCGCCAGAATGTTCTTCGCCCTTTCCCAAAACAAGATATTTGTTGATTTCAAGTTTTTCGAGTGCAATCACAGACAAAACTGCTTCACTAACAACATTAGCTTTTATTTTTGCCAATTCGCCTTCTTGAGAATTCTCCATATCTTCATAAAGATAAGTTGCCGCAACTAATCCTAAAACGCTATCTCCAAGAAACTCAAGACGTTCATTATTTATGTGCTTATAAGTTAAATTTTCATTTGAATATGATCTGTGATGAAATGCTAAATCGAGTAAGTTATAAGAATTAAAATTTAAATTTGCTTTTTTACAAAACTGATGAAGTTCTTTTTCTCTTTCACGAGAAATTTTATGTTCGTTCATATTTTATCCTTTAATTTGGAAAAAAATCTATTTCAGATATTTCAATTTGTTAGATATTTTAATTGATTTTTTAAAATAAAAAAAGCACAGCAAAAACTGTGCTCACTTTAGTCGAAAAAATTCAAAAACTATTACTGCTGTTGTGACTTGATATAGTCATAAGCATCTTTTACTGTTTCAAATTCATTAGCTTTTTCGTCTGGAATTTGAATTCCCATTTCTTCTTCGATTGCATAAACCAATTCATAAGTGTCAAGGCTATCTGCTCCAAGATCACCGCGGAAAGAAGCTTCCATTGTTACTTTTGATGGATCAAGATCAAGTTTTTCCGCAATAAGTTTTTGCATTTTTTCAAATAATTCGTCCATTAGATTCTCCTTGTGAATTCTAAAACAAAGTTCTAGTAAACCGTTAGCATTATTATTTAACTTCTGGTGTAATTACTTGACGACCACGATAGAAACCACATTTAGGACAAACGTGATGTTGTAAAACAAGGTTTCCACAGTTGCTACATGCAACAAGATGTGGTGTATCAAGATGCATATTCACACCGCGTCTTTTCTTAGTAACGGCTTTTGAAGTTTTTGATCTAGGTACTGCCATAATTATATCCCTCGCTATATTTTTTTAGTATTCTGTATAACGTTGCATATAATAATACAGATTCCTAATTGATGTCAATAATTATATAGTGCAAGAAAATGTTTTGTCAATGATAAAAATGACAAATTTCTAAATTTTGTCAAGAAAACTTTTAAATTACTTAGAAACTTCGTTGACAGTTTTAGTATTTTCAAATCACTTTTGATTTTCAGCAAGTTTATATTTTTCAAGAATCATTGATTCAACTAAAGGAGGAACCATATTACTAATATCGCCATGATATTTTGCAACTTCTTTTATGCTACTTGAGCGAATCAGAAAATATTTTTGCTCAGTTGGCACAAAAAGTGTTTCTACTCTATTATCTAGCGAATGATTTATAAGCGAAAGATCAAATTCGTATGCAAAATCCATAGAATTTCTAATTCCTCGAAGCAAAACATTTGCATTAACTTTTTTGCAATAGTCAACAATCAAACCATTCCAAGTATGAACGCTTACATTTGGATAAGTTTTTGTAAGTTCAGTTAGCATTTTTAATCTTTCTTGCTCTGTAAAAAGATACTTTTTGTCAGGATTTACGGAAATTACAATATCGATTTTGTCAAAAATGCGAGAAGTTCTTTCAATAATATTTAAATGTCCATAAGTTGGAGGATCAAATGAGCCTGGAAATAACGCAAGTGACATTTTTTTTCCTTAAGAATTGTAAATTTTAAATTTCTTAAAAAATTCTTAAATTGATGATTAAAAATCGACTAAAAATAACAAAGCGATTTTTTCTACAACAAGAAAATTCAAGTTTCTATCTTTAAATTTATCAGATATACATTTTTTTAACAACAAAAATTGACCAAAAGAAATTATCGTATTAGTATGA
>CAZLXK010000309.1:0-2862 GCA_964563305.1 uncultured Treponema sp. | reverse complement strand
TCATCGTCGAAATCATAATCAAAATATTTCATCTTCTTTCCTCCTTTCTCGTTCCGTTCCAATTTACAAAATTCTTTGGATAAAACAAATCCTGCACATCGCTTTCCGTGCAATTTCCGAACACTTGCGGAATTCCTCCAGTAAACGCACGCACGTTGCCTTTGCCGAAAATTGCGATTGCGTTTTCGATTGTCTGCGTTCCGTAATCATTTTTCTCATCGTCTTTTTTGTGTGATTCAACATATTTCAGAAGTTCTTCATCGTAAAGCCAGCGTTGCTCGCCTTTGAATCCGACAACAACTGAACAAAAAGTTGCTTCTTCCGTGCCGAGTTTTGAACGCACCGCTTCGGAAAAAGTTTGCTGCCAGATTGTGTCATCTTTTGGGAAACTGTAGCCGAGCAAAACGATGTGCCGCGCTTTGTCAACTGCGATTCTTACATCACGCTGGATTTCTTCCAAAAATGAAGTCGGAGTGGACTTGTACATTGTCTGCATTATCATCGGAGAATCGGCAGACTTTGTTTCCGCGCCGCAGTGCATACACTGAATTGAATCATAACGTAAATTTTTTCGCCATTCTTTTTCTTTCGCTGTCAAGCCAGAATCTTTTTCATCTTCGAAAATAGGAAACGGAAAAAACGAGAGGAGCTCCTTTGATTTCCATTCCCATTTTTTGTCAGTAAAGCCGAACAAAAAAGTCATCCGTCCGCAAACTGGACATTCGCGCCATGCGGACGAGCCGTGGGCAAAGTAAAATTTTCCGCCACGGACAAGCGGAGTTCCGATGTGCTCGTCCTCGTTCTGGCGGCTTGCGTAGCTTTCGGTAAATTCAAGCGTTGAAACAATTTCGCCGTTTTTGTTCAGTTTTCTTCCGCGATGCTCACAGCCATAATCAAGCCAAAGATGAAGCGGATGGTCTTGAATGTAAGGCGGATGTTTGTTCAGTTCGCGGTGAGAATTCATAAAAAGCCACGGAAAAATCATTTCAAAATTGAACGAGACAAAAGATGTCGTAAAAAGATAAAATTCGCGGTCAGACAAATCATATTTTTGATAAAACTTCTGCCCTTCTTTTTGCATCAGCTTGTCGAACTCACCAATAAACTTTTTGTATTTTTCAAATTCTTCCGATTTTTCGCCGTTTGTGATTTCGTTCCATCTCGACGCAAAAAGCATATTCACAAAAAGAACAAGAAAATTTCTCGCGCCTTGAAGACGTGAAGTTGAAAGACTTTCATCGTTTTGAACTTTGAGCGACTGACCGGAAATCAGCTTTTTGTCGATGATTGAATAAGCGTCGAGAATCAAGTTGTCATCGTTTTTGTCTTTTGGATTTGGGCAGATTTTTAGAACTTTTTTCGCTGCGTTCCAGTCAAACTGCTCGCGAAGCTCGTGAATCCGCTTTTCAAGAGAATTTTTATCATAATTTCCGTACAAGATTTTCGCGTTTTCCAAATCCAGTTCTAAAATGTGAAAAATGCCTTTTTCATCGTCGCCGTAAAGAAGAACAAAAAACGCAAGCATTTTTTCTAAATCGCCGTTGGAAAAATAATCGCGCAATATTTTTTCTGTGT
Organism: uncultured Treponema sp.; assembly: GCA_964563305.1. Lineage (GTDB taxonomy): Bacteria > Spirochaetota > Spirochaetia > Treponematales > Treponemataceae > Treponema_D. The sequence goes on along the minus strand of CAZLXK010000309.1, from coordinate 1,287 downwards.
GTTGCTCGTCGGTTGATTCAGAAAGTTCACGGAGAATTTTTGTCTGAGCGCCAGTTGACGGCATTCCAAGCGCGGCAGTCGCTCCTGCGCCGATTACACAGAGAACTTCGGAATTTTTGGGGAAATATTCTTGCTGCATAGGAATTAGTCTGAAAGGAGCGAAAGTTTATATTTTTTCTTAGCAGATGATTCTGAACTAGACAATTCTTTAAGTTTTTGCAAATCAATTTCTATCGCTGCTTCTTCCGAAGAAATTGTAATTTTTATTCTTTTTGCAGACTGAACTGCTGATAAAAGCAGTTCTTTGTCGGCCTCGTTAGGAATTGGAAATTGACAGTCTTTTGATAAAATAATTCCTACCTGATTTTCTTGTTCTTTAGGCATAATCTCCGAACACAAAACATTATACTTTTTATCTGCTTGCTTAATCGCAAAACCTTCCGTTCCATTTATTCGAAAAAAATTTTCATCAACAGAAATTTCCGCCACTGTTCCTTCAAGAATGTAATTCATTTTTTTGCTCCTTTAGTCCGATTCCAAATTTAACTTTGGAATGTTTTTCCCGTTAATTTCGTCTATCAATTTTGATAGTTTTTTGGTCAACATTCCATTTTCTTTTAGGCCATTTGCAAGTTCTTTAAAAATAGTTTCAGTTCTTAATTGTTTTTTTGTTTCATCAGTAATTTGTTCAAAAGAATCTTCTTCCAACCTATTGATTTGAAAGTATTTTTTTCCATCTATTTCTGTTTCAACCACATCATTACCATTCAGTCCCCAGTAGTTGAGGTATTGATTTTTTATTTGTTCAATATTGATTCCACGTTCTTTTAACTCTTCTTCACTAACTTTGTCGCCGATTTGCGGATATTCTCCGAACATTTTGTAAAAAATCGGCTCGTCAGGATAACCAAGCTGATTAAAGCACAAATTTCTTACAAAAACTTTGAGTTCGGACGTAAGAATTTTGTCGAGACATTCCATTGCAGTTTTATGAATCTTCTGTTTTGCCTTGTCTAATTCATCTATCAACTTGTCAGCAAATTCCTCGTCGCTAACATTTTCTGCCCAGTTTCCATATAAAAATTCATTTTTTTGCTGCTCAAGGGTTTCCGTGTATTTATTCATTTCTTCAATGATTTCTTGATTCGTCATAATTTGCTCCTTAAAAATGAAATTCTTTGAATAATTCGCGTTTTGCTTCCAGTTTTGAATTTTCTGGATAATGCTCCAAGCAAGAAACAATCAATGTTTTCTTAGAAGCTTTGTCTGAACTCACTTTGTAAATAA
>CAZLXK010000308.1:0-2914 GCA_964563305.1 uncultured Treponema sp. | reverse complement strand
CTTTATAACCTTCCATAAAACACGTGTCATTTCGTCGCCATCGAGCTCTGCGATAGCATTTTTCATTTGAATTTTAGCCATGCAAAAGATTATAATGAATCGTAATAATTTTTTAAATATGAAGATAAAATTTTCTATCAATCAGATCTATCAATCAGCAAAAGCAAATCGTGAACTAAAATCACAAATCACAAATCACAAATAATAAATCGCAATAAAACTTCGCTTAAACTTTATGACTTTTGAAGTTTTTTGTTTTTTTCAATAAATTCGCGTGGACTTAGTCCGTAAAGTTCGTGAAATTTTTTTGTAAAATAACTTGGAGAATCAAAACCGCATTTTCCTGCAATGATGGCGATTCCTTCGTCTGGATTTTCTTTTAAAAAATCAGCACTTTTCATAAGACGATATTTTAAAAGGCAATGCATTGGAGATTCACCGATTGTTCGCTTAAAGCATCTTAAAGCTTCTCTCTCGCCAACATTCGCTGCTTGGCTTATGTTAGAAAGATTTATGTTTTCTTGATAATTTGAATGTAGAAATTTTAGCATTTTTGAAATTCTTTGAGCGTCAATATTTTTAGGCGGATTTTCATTTTCTATTTCTTTTTTGAATCTTTTATAAGTTGCAAAAACAAGGCGACTTAAAACTTCTCTTACAGAAAATTCATATCCTAAAGAATCAGTTTTTAAACCTTCAAATGCATCATAAAATCCGCTTATATTTTTATCATCAGAATTAAATTTTGTTACGGTGAATTCGCCACATTTGCAAAGTGGAAGAACATATTTCTCTGAAAACACATTTTCATCTTCGCCGGAAATAAGATGACTTGAAAACACAAAACTTCTTAAAACGCAAGTTTCTAAAGGAAGTGCAGAATGAAGTGCGTTTGAGTTTATAAGAGCAACTTCGCCTTGATGAAGCAAAATGTGTTTTGAAATTACGCCAAGTTTCATAATTCCGCGAACAATGTAAACAGCTTCAAGTTCTTCGTGCCAATGCCAAGGAACTTCGTCATGCAAATCTTCTTTCATTTCGTATTCGTAGCCTGCACACGGAAAAGATGCCGAGCCGTGAGGTTTTGTCTCTTTTCTTTCACTGTTTCGAATAATATCGTTTACTGAAAGGCTCATTTTCTTGATTTCCTTTGAAAGTTTAAAATTTGTTCATAAAAAACAAGTCGGTTTTGTTATAGTATAAGTCGCTCATTTGATTGTCGCAAGATGATTTTGGTTTTATTTTATAAGTGAAAATAAGGTTTAAGGTAAATCCTTAAATGTAAATCGTTTTGCGGTTATGTAAAAACATAAGAACTAAAAATGTCTAAATGTAAAACTAGGAGGAATACTATGAAAATCAGAAACAAAGAACAATTTGTAATGGCAAGAAAAGCGTTTGAAAAACTTACAGGTTCTGCGGTTTTTGTTGATTCTTTTAGCGGAGAAAAATTTGACCTTAGGATTTTGCAAGAACGCGAAGCTGCACTCGAGCGACTTTATTCTGACACAAGAGAAAGCCTTGAACTTTTTGTGAGCAATCGTGAAGATAATCAGATTATGATGAATCTTTTGTACGACCTTGAACATAGCGACAAATCTGATTTTTCTTGTGCCTTATCTTTTGAAGTTGCCAGTTGAAGAAGAGGATTTTAGGCTTAACTTGCGGATTTTGTCGGTTATGTCGAAGATTTTGGCAGTTTAAGTGCAAGATTCGCGGTTAAGTTGCGGAACTAGCAGTTAAGTTGCGGAACTAGCAGTTAAGTTGCGGAACTAGCAGTTAAGTTGCGGATTTTGGCACTTAACTGCGAAAATTTTATATATAGATTATCGGGTCGTAGTTCGACTTTGCTCACTAACCAAGCCCGATAATGACAGAGTATCAGAAAATCAAACTTTTACAGCGTTTCCGTTGTAGTTTAAGTCAGTTAAAATTTCTGTGTGATCAGGAAAAACCGCAACTGTATGTTCTTCGTGGCAAGACCATTTTCCGTCGCAAGTAAAAACTGTCCAGCCAGATTTGTCTGTTTCTACATCAGCGGTGCCTTCGTTAATCATAGGTTCAATCGCTAAAACCATTCCTGCTTGAATTCGTGGATTTGGTCCGTGACTTGGACAATTTGGAATGCTTGGATCTTCGTGAACTTCAAGTCCAACTCCGTGTCCGCAATAATCATAAACAACACCGTAACCATATTTGTCGTTGCAGATTTTATAAACCGCTTTTGAAATATCAGCGATTCTGTTTCCAACTTTGCATGCTTCAATTCCAGCAGCCAAACCTTCGCGAGTTGCTTCCACAAGTTTTTTGTGTTCAGGCCTTACATTTCCAATCATAACTGTGTGCGTGCTGTCTGAAATATATCCGTCAAGATTTAATCCAATGTCTAAAGAAACTAAATCGCCTTCTTCTACAAAACGTTTTTTGCTCGGAAGTCCGTGAATAACTTGATCGTTAATGCTAACACAAGCACAGCCCGGAAAATCTTCTTCGTACCAAGCTGGCGTTGCTCCATGTTTTCTTGCAAAATCAACGCACCAATTGTCAATTTCTTTTGTGCTTACTCCAGGCTTTACCTTTGGAATAATTTCGTTGAATAAATCTGCCAGTAAATGGCAACTTTTGCGAATCATTTTGATTTGATCGTCATTTTTAAGATATATCATTTTTTCACCTCTACCTTACAATTTTAATTTTTCGCCTTGTTGATGACGCAACCGCCAGTTAACGCAACAGAACTGCCACTTTCTTCAGCAAAACCGCCAGTCCGCCGAGCAAAACGTTAGACTAAGCGCCCATCTTCAAACTTTCTTCCCAACAAATGCGTGCAGTGCGTTTATCGCCAATTTTTTCATAAGTTTCAGCCATTTTTCGCAAAAAGAACGAATCATCAGTTTTGCCCAATCTTAAATCA
>CAZLXK010000307.1:0-2924 GCA_964563305.1 uncultured Treponema sp. | reverse complement strand
CGAAGCGAAGCGTAGGAATGAAGCGATAGCGGAACCCTGAATAGCCCGACCCGAAACGAAACAAAGTGAAGTGAAGGGGAACGCCCAACGAAGTACACTGGAAGCATCGCACTTCGTACTTGCTGTGAATACGAGGGAACGCCCAACGAAGTCAGGAGGAATGAAAATGAAAAAACTTTTACTTGCAACTTTGGCAGCAACTTTAATTGCAGGAAGCGTGGCTGCCGAATCGAAATCAAAATCGCTTGTTGTTTATTTTTCGCAGGCAGGACAGCAATACAACGTGGGAAACATCACGGAAGGCAACACTGAAATTGTAGCAAAAATGATTGCTGAAGAAACTGGCGCGGACTTGTTCAAAATTGAAACTTCAAAACCGTACACAACTAGCGACCACAGAACTCTTTTAAACGAAGCTCAGGCAGAAAAATCAAGGAACGCACGGCCTCAACTAAAAGACGACAAAGACATTTCTGATTATGACACGATTTATATTGGCTACCCGATTTGGTGGGGCGACATTCCGATGGCAGTTTACACTTTTCTTGAAGGCAAAAACTGGAACGGCAAAACTGTAGTTCCGTTTGCTACACACGAAGGAAGCGGACTTAGCGGAACTGAATCGAGGATTCGCTCTGAATGCAAAGGTGCGACGGTTTTAAGAGGACTTGCAATTCGTGGAAGAACTGCACAAAACGACAGAAACGCTGCAAGAAAATCAGTGAGTGACTGGCTAAGGCAGATTGGAAAATAATGCACAATGACGTGCTAAGCGACACTTTTTGCAGTAAATGGTGGTTTTGACACGCTCAACCACAGCGTTAGCTTTCGTGTTATTGTGGGGCATGTTTTTTTGTTATGTTGAACGTAGCGAAACATCGCTTTTGAAAGAGATTCTTCGCTTGCAAGGTTGTTTACAAGAGTTCGGTTAAATTTAAAAACCGCTCAGGGCTTACCACTTTTACTTTTGACTTTGAGTAGTCGCGCAAATTTCTGGTAACGATATAATCCAATCCGTTTCTTTGTGCAGTCTCCGACATAACAGCGTCCTCGTAATCGCTTAGTTCTGAATTAACTGCACTTACGCAATCGGCTCCAAATGTATCAATCACTTCAAAAAGAAAGAAGAGCTTTTTAAGTTCTGTGCGCGTTTTTTTGTCATCGTGCAAGAATTTATGCATAAGATAGTAAATATCAGTGATTGATTTTGCCGTGATGCACCCTGCATATTTTTCATTAGCAACGTCAAGAAAAATCTTTTGTGCAAACTGTGAATGAGACGCACGGAGCTGGAGCCATCGATGACAACGCACGTGTCCAGAAGAATTTTCATATTTTTGAAAGCCGCTCCTCTTTTGCCTGCTCAAGGCTCGCATTTTGCGGAAGAATCCCAAAAAGCGACATGGCGATTTCAACTTTGTTGTCAATGCGATTTTGGCGGGGGCTTGAAAGAACTGCGACAATTTTTGTTCCGTCGGAAATTGAAACCTGCTCTTTCTCCGCAAGCGCGATATATTCATTTAAGTTTTTCTGGAGTTCTGCTACCGTTACAGACATTTTTCCGCCTCCTTGCTTTAAATATACTTTACATTTTTTGCGCTTTCAAGATTTTTCTTGAACGTCAAAAGTAAACTGCCGTCATGTTGAGCGTTTTGCTTTTTTGTCATGTTGAGCGAAGCGAAACATCTTTTTCGCAAGAGAGCCGAACTTGTTGAGAATTTGAACAATGCGGGGGAAAAATTTACAAACGGATTTGCTCAGGCTTAACAGCCTTCGCTTTTTCTATTTAGAAGGGTTAGCCTTTCCCATTTTAGTGAAGAACCTGCAAAATTTATTAAAAGTTCGACTTTCATTTTTGTTCCATGCAGATAATTTATGACTTGAGACTTATGTGCATTCACGAGATGAGAAACGCATTTTAACTCCACAATGATTTTGCCGTAGCAAATAAAATCCGCATAATATTCTTTATCCAATTTATGACCTTTGTAAAAAATGTTGATTTTTGCCTCGCGTTTATTATGGAATATTCATATCATTGAATTCGATTACCAAAGCCTCTTGATAAACGGCTTCAAGAAAACCGTTGCCCAGTTCATTGAAAACATTCATGCATGCACGGATAATTTTTCCTGTTTCTTCTTCGTATAAAAGCATTCTTCCTCCGAGTTTTATTTTTTACAAACAGATTTGCTCAAATCTAACGATTTTCGCTCTCCATCGTGAGTGCCGTTAGGCGCGAACAAATCCGTGTGTTTATTTTCTTTTGAACGTCAGCAATAAATCTCTGTAATATTCATATTGCTTTTTGCGCAGCGCGATTTCCGCGGGAATTCCGCTTGTAAGGCTGTTTGTGAGAGATTCGAACTTGTCTAGGATTTGAACGATGCGAGTTTGCTCAGAAAGCGGAGGAAGAGGAATAATTGCATTTGTTATGTTGTCATTATAAAGACGAGAAATTGTTCCGCCTTCTTGTATTTTCCATGGATTCATTTGATAGCAATAAAACAGATATTTGTTCAATGCTTGACTTTCATCATTGTCTATCCATACAATGTTTGAATCTTGAAAATACGCTGGTTCTCCGTCAAAAATAACTGTGCGTCCGATTGTTCCAGCAGCGGAAATTAAAATAGAACCTTTCTTTGGATAAGAATATTTCTGTTTGTATTCTTCAAAAAGTTCTTTAGAAATATAAGCGTCGGCAGTTTTTCCAAATGTGCCAATTTTATAAAAAGGAACATCGCCACTTGCAGAAGTCTGATTCTTCATTATACGTTTGCACATACAGACTTTTCCAATTTCCCCCAGCGTCTTCCACTCTACTTTACTGTTCTCTGTATTCTGTTTACTGTTTCCTAAAATCAGTTTGTCGCGGTAATACTCGTACTGCTTTCGGCGCAGGACAAGTTCTTTTTCAAGTT
>CAZLXK010000306.1:0-2925 GCA_964563305.1 uncultured Treponema sp. | reverse complement strand
AAGATAGTGACCTCTTCAAGCAATTTGACACTTTGCAACAGGAAAAAATTAACGGAAAAAAAATTACAGTAGAACAGATGAGCGAGCGACTTAAAAAGTCTAAAAGACACATTTTTAAGCTTAAAGAAATCTTTTCAAAATCGACAAAAGAACAGTTAAAAGCTATAAAAGACGGAAAAACTTCGATAAATCAAGTTTACAACGAAATAAAAGAAACAGAAAAAACAGAATCTGAAAAGAAAATCGAAGAAGAAAAAGAAAATGTTTTTAAAACTGAAAACGAAGTTGAAAAGAAAATTCAAAATATTTCTGAAACGGAAATAGAAAAATCAGCAAACGATTCTGTTCAAAAAGAAATTCAAAAACAAAAAAGAAAACTTCAAGACAAAGAACTTGAATTAAAGCAAAAAGAAATAGAATTTTCTAATCCGCTTTCTGACAAAGAAATTCTTTTGCTAGGTGCAAAATATGCGCTTATTGAAAAAGCAAAAGGAAAATCTGCAAGCGAAATATTAAATGAAAAAACGTTTGATGATTCAATTAAAGCATCAAATATTTCTTTCTGCAAAGAAGATTTGGAACTCTTAAAAGCAATCTAAACACATTGCAAGGCATAAAAAGTGCCTTGCAATTTTCTAAAATCAGTTGCGAGAAAATTAATATGACGGAAAATTTTGAAGGTTGGAGAGTTACGTTAAACTGCGGAACAAAATACTCATTTGGTCATAACTTACGAGATCCTAAATATGTAGAAAGCCAAATTCACATTGATCCAAAGGGAAAACACGAAATGCTTCTTCATTTGGGAAATGAAAGAGAAACATATCAAAAAGTTTTTGGCGAAACAATAAAAAAATACAATGCGAAACAAAAACGAAAAGACAGACGCATAACAGATTATTATCAGAAAATCATTGATGATGAACGAAAAGGAACTCATAAAAATCCAAAGGCAAGCGCAGAACGAAAACCATTTTATGAATTTCAGTTTTATATTGGAAACAGAGACTCTCATTGTCCAGACGAAATCGCAAAAAAAGTTCTTTCGCTTTACATTCAAAAAGTAATGCCAAAAAAATTTCCGAACTTTATTCCAACAAGCATTGCTATTCATAACGACGAATTTAGTTATGACAGAAAGAAAAACAGAATTGACAGTCCACTTCATTTTCACGTTGTTGGAATTTACGTTGCCCATGCACTTACAGAAGAAGAATTGAAAGAAGAATATGAATACCGAAAAAAATGCAAAGAAACAAAAATAAAGGAACTTTCGGCAAAGGGAATTAAATGGGACGAAAAAAAATGGAAAAATAAAGACTGGCGACGCGGAATGATTGACCGATGGGGAAAATCGCTTGAAAAAGGAATGGAATTGCAAAGTTCAATGAATGCAGCCTGCAACGAAATGGGATTTTTTACAGAAAAAGGAAAAGGAACTGCACAACAGCAATTTGAAGAAACTATGCGTCATGATTTAATGGATTTTGCAGAATCGCTTGGAATAAAAATTAACAGAACAAAAGGATACAAACAAACATAGCCACAAAGAAAAAGACATTTATGTTGCGGAACAAAATAACAATGAATGGTCAAACGAACTTGATGAAAAACAAAAAGTGCTAGAAGCAAAAGAACTTGCTTTTCAAAATGAAAAAGACGATTTTGACTATAAAATTGAAAATTTAGAAGAACGAGAACAATGGATAAAAGACAAGGAAATAGATATATATGCTGAAAAAGAAAATCTTAGAAAAGAATCTGAAAGTCTTGAAGAACGAAAAAAAATCTTAAAAGAAAAAGAGCAGAATGTTTTTGATTACGCAAAATCCTTAAATAAAAAAGAAAACGAAATAAATCAAAAATTTGAAGTTGCAAAAAACTTGCTTGAAAAATCTGAACAAAACAAAAAAGAAACAGAAATATCAAAAAATGAAACTATTGGAGAACGACAGCAAATTGAATTTTTGCTAAATCAAAATCAACAGCAAATAGATAAATTCAATTTAGAAAACAAAGAAAAAATACAAGAAATTGAAAATTGGAAAGAAGCAGCTCAAGAAATAAAAAATACAGATAATTGGCTAGGACCAATTTTTGATGAATATAAAACTAACCATCATAAAGAAAACGCACTGCAAACTTTTTTTACAAAAATTAAAAATGGAATAAAAGCAGTAATTACAAAAGTGAAACAATCCTATGACAAAAAACTAGAGGAATTAAACAAACAGCTTTTTGGTTATAAAAAAATTTATACATCTGAAAATAAAAACATATGTGAATATAGTTATGGTGCAATCGACTATACAGACATGCTTAACTATACTCCAGTTTCAGAAATTGAAAAAGCAATCGCTGAAACAAGAAAAAAAGGAAAAACTACTTTTGCAGAAGCTGCGGAAACAGAAAAACAGCCTTTACAATTTTATGAAAGATATTTTACAAAAGCAAAAACACTAGCACGAGAACGAAACCTCGAAATAGAAAAACAAAGAAAGCATTATCGAACAAGATGAAAAAGCGAAGGGTAAAAAAGTGCAAAAGTGGAACTGGCATTTTGTCCGCCTTGTAGGGCGTGACTGCCAGTGCAACGTTGCACTTTTTTAGGGGCGAACGCAAAGCCCCTAAAAGGAAAGTCCAGAAAACGCAAGTTGTCTGCCCGAACAACGTGAGGGTCGAGCGTAGCGAAGAGCGCCAAAACGACACTGATAAAAATGCTTGCAGTTTTGTCGGTGTCAGTGTGGCGTACACTGAGATTGACAAGGTCAATCTCGAAAAAAACGAACTTCGCTTAGAAAACTGTGCAACGTTGCAGTTTTGCACTTGACAAATACGGGGGGGGGTACGATATTCTGTAAATTACTTACTAAGGAGTAAATAATGAAAAAATTAACAAAAGTTTTAGGAATCCTATTTATAATA
>CAZLXK010000305.1:0-2931 GCA_964563305.1 uncultured Treponema sp. | reverse complement strand
GGAACGAGAAAGGAGGAAAGAAGATGAAATATTTTGATTATGATTTCGACGATGATGATGATGATGCTTTTGATAACAATGATTTTAATGACGATGATTCTTTCAAAAATTTTCTTAATAACAAAGGTTATTCACAAGCAACTATTAATCATTATTTAAGTTTTGTTCGCAAAATATGCCAGGAATCTAATATTCCGATAGATGGAATTTCAGATGTTATAGATGATTATTTGGTGACAGATTCAAAAAAATATGGACCAATAAAAAAAATTTTAACAGAATTTGGAATTTCAGGATTTGGCGAAAGATAACCACAAAACATTAGGAGAGCCTAAAATGAATTTTTCACAAATATCACACAATGCTTTTGAAGCAACAAATAAAACTTTCTCAGAACCTAAAGAGATAAATGGCTCAAAAGAAGAAGAGCTTCCGCCGGATTATGACATTCATGAAAATCCTGAAATCGAAAAAGCGTACAACTTTATAAAAGACGATGTTCCAGTAATTTTCTTAACTGGCGGAGCTGGAACTGGAAAATCAACTTTCATCAAATATTTAAAGAACAATCTGAATTCCGAAACTGGAAAAAACTGTGTCGTTCTTGCTCCGACTGGAGTTGCCGCAATCAATGTCGGCGGTCAGACAATTCACAATTTTTTCGGATTTAAGTTTGACCCTTTCGAACACAGCGAAATAAAACGGATTCAGAAAAATTCTGTCATCGACCACACGGATTTGATTATCATCGATGAGATTTCTATGGTTCATTCCTGGATGCTCGACCATATCGATTACGCTTTACGGCTCTGGTGCGACAAAGACAAGCCTTTTGGCGGAAAGCAGATGCTTTTGATTGGCGACTGTTTCCAGCTTCCGCCGGTTGTAAATGCAGAAGATGAAGCGGCTAAAAAGTTTTATGCAAAATGGGAAAGCCAGTTTTTCTTTGCGGCGAAAGCATTCGAAAATGTCGATGTAAAAGCAATCCAACTTACAAAAATCTACCGCCAAAAAGATTTAGCTTTTGTTCATATGCTCAACAGAATCCGCGAATGCAAAAACGGCTATGAAAACGATATAAATTTCTTGAATCAAAATTGTTTTATCGAAACAAGACTTGGAACAAAAAATGTTCCAGAAGAATGTCTTTTGCTGACAACTACAAATGCAAATGCTGATGAGTTCAACGAGAAAAAAATGTTCAACCTAAAGCAAAAAGGCGCAAGGAACAAAACTTTTGAAGCGTTCATTTCAGGCGACTTCAACTTTAACCACGTTCTAACTCCAAGAATTCTTGAGCTTTGCATTGGCGCAAAAGTGATGGTCACAAAAAATATCAATCAATATGGAAAACAAATTCTTGCAAACGGCGATATGGGTTATGTTTTAGATTTTGGAACCAGCCAAAATAATCAAGATTATGTTGAAATTGAAGTTAAAGGCAAAAATTATTATTTGAATCGTGAAACTTGGCAAAGTTTTAAATATCGATGGAATGAAGAAACAAAAACAATCCAGCAAAATCAGTCAGGCTCGTTCACTCAAATTCCGCTAAAATTGGGCTGGGCGGTTACGATTCATAAATCTCAAGGTCTAACTCTCGATGCAGTTGCAATTGACGCGGCGAACGCATGGGATTCAGGGCAGGTTTATGTCGCTTTGAGCCGCGTAAAAAATCTGAACGGACTTTTGCTCTGCCAGCGAATTCCAGTTTCTGCCGTCAAAACTGATGATTATGTGAAAAATATTTACGAGCAGCTTTTTCCAAAATCAAATGATGAAGATGAATACAATGCGGATGAATATAAAAATCCAGCATTAGACGATTCGCAATTCACAGTTGATAAAACTGAGCAAAGAGATTCTGTGAACATTGGCGGAATTGAATTTAAATTGTTTCCGAATGGAAATGAAAAAATTCAACCGCATGTGCAAAGAACAATGTCAGTTCTTCTTGAGTGTAAGTTGATTCCTGAGCCGGAAATGGGGCGGCTTCTTTATGACGAAGATTATTGCTATGAAACATTTGGAATCGGCTGGCGAAATAAAAATTGGACTTTAAAATTGCCACTATTAACGATTGACCGAGAAAACAATGAAAACAAGGTAAGATATTGGGCGCAAAATTTCAGCGGATATTATGTTTGTTCTCAGTGGTATGGAGATTGCTCTTCAAAATTTGCCCAATGGCTTATCGCGCTTTCGGAAGGGAAACTTGGAAAAGTGAATCCTGTGCTAGAGAATGAATTGCCTGAAATCCAGCAAAAACTTGCTATTATAACTTTTTTGCATGACACAACCTCAAAGAGTTATCATACTTCTCATTCTTTAGAAAATCCGCCTGAAGTGATTTTTTTTATCGGCGGGCAGCAAGTTTCTTCTTCACAATTTAAGCAAAAACTTTTGCAGACAAAACGCGCTGAGCGGACTTGGATTTACAGCGATGGACGCGAAGAAAAAGATTTTTGGGACGCATCAAAGTTTTCGCCGGAATCAAATTTACTTGGAAACATTCATTCCACAAAATATCGCCATTGGAAAACAAGCGGACTTGCAAAAATCATCTGCGAAATTTCAAACTAAAATTTTCGTCTTGCAAAACCATTGCCTTTTCCTCATAAAACAATGAAAAATTGAATTTATTCACTCATATTTTGCTTTTCACGACCAGGTTGAAAGCTGCCAGCACAATTCAGCGGAAGTTCTCTTCTTGATATTCTTCCGCTTGCTTTGCTCTGCCTTCAACTAATTCCTAATGTCTAGCGTCTAATGTCTAATTCACATCTTTGACATTAACAGCCTTGATGTTCGGCGTGCGTCCGTCCGCGCTTCCTTCAACGTGGAGCTTCCCGTCGCGGAGCATTTGCCAGATTTTCTCGCTTTCGCTCGGGAAGTCGGTTCCGATGATTTTCCAGTTGTTGTCGCAGTCAG
>CAZLXK010000304.1:0-2936 GCA_964563305.1 uncultured Treponema sp. | reverse complement strand
ATTGCGAGTAAGAAGCGTCTCAAATTCTTTTAAGATTTGCAAATTTTAATTCTGATGATGAAAAATCTGACAAGTTCGCACTTAACGCAAAAGATTTTCAAAACGAAGAAAAATCCGTACTTAACAAAAAAAATCCGCAAACTGAAAATCCGCAAATCGAAGAATCAGAAAATCCGCAAAATAAGAAAAACTTTTTTGACAAATTTTTTCCTGAACTTTTTATCATCAAAAATGAAAATCAAGCAAAACATCAAGAAAAATTTATAGAAAAAATTAAAGAACTTTTAGTTCAGCAAAAAGAAAAAGAGCAAATAAACTCAAACACTTTAGAAAAATTTTCTCATCTTTGGGCAAAAAATACTTGCAAAAATTTAACTTTTCTAAAAAATCTTGACGGCGTAAATAAATATTTTAATTTGGCAAAAAATATTCCTTTTGTGATTCTTGCAGCAGGACCTAGTTTAGAAAAAATTCTTCCTTTTTTAAGAGAAATTAAAAAGCGAGCAATTTTGGTTTGTGTTGACACAGCACTAAAAGCAGTTTTGCAAGCGAAAGTTGAGCCAGATTTTATTGTGATTGTCGATCCGCAATATTATTGTGCCTTGCATTTAGAATTTTTGGAAAGTCCGACTTCAGTTTTAATTGCAGAAAGTGCTGTTTATCCTTGCGTTTTTAGATTTAATTGTCGAAAAAAAGTTTTGTGTTCTTCGCTTTATCCGATTGGTCAATATTTTGAAAAACGTTTAGGTTCAAAAGGAAAGTTGGCAGCTGGCGGAAGCGTTTCTACTACGGCTTGGGATTTTGCAAGAAAATGCGGAAGTCAAGAAATTTTTTTAGCAGGAATGGATTTAGGATTTCCAGATTTTCAAACTCACATAAAAGGTTCGCAATTTGAAGAAAACGCTCACAGAATTTCTACAAAATTTTCTTCTGCAGAAAAAATGAATGTGGAAAGTCTTATTACAAGTTCGCCAGAATGGAAATTTGATTATGAAGGCAAAACTTTACTTACAGACAAAAAAATGTCGCTCTTTGCTTGGTGGTTTGAAGACGCAACAAAAGAAGCACTAAAACAAGGAACAAAAACTTTTACTTTAACAAGCGAAAGTCTTGCGATTTCTGGAATTGAAAAGTTTGATTTAGATGATTTTTTATTAAAGCCAAATATCAGTGAGCAAAAAAAAATATTTTTTGAACAAAGCGAAAATTGCGAACTTAAAAGCGACAATTTTAAACTTAATGGCGACAATTTTAAACTTGAAGTTGAAAATCCAAAACTTAACAGCAAGAATTTCGCTGAAAATTGCAATCAAAATATCAGCGAAAATCTCACAACAAAAATCAGCGAAAATTACAAAAAGAATTTTGAGCAAGTTTATAAAGAATTCTTAAAAAATCTTTTGTTCTTAAAAAGTCAAGCACAAAACGCTCTTGATTTATGCAACAAAATTATAAAAGAACCAAAAACTTTTTTTGAAAACAATCAAAAACTTGCAACAATCGACAAAGAAATTTTAAACTCGCAAGCAAAAGATGTGGCTTCTTTAGTTTTTCCGTCGCAAAATAAACTAAAAAAACTTTCAGCGTCGCTTCCAAGTTCGCCAGAAAATTCATTTTTAAAATCAATTTATTATTCAAAACTGATTTACACTGAACTTTTAAAATCAACAAATTTATTTTTAAAAAATCTAAAGTAAAATCTTAAAATGACGATAATATAATCGTGTAGTGATTAAGCAATTAAGTTTGCTAAAAAATGTACAGGTGGTTCTTAACTTTTTAGTAAGAGGACATCCAGACATCTGTGCAATAACTTCATATCTCCATGTAAAAGGTCAGAGAATTTTTCTTTGACCTTTTCGCTTTTTTAAATATTTTTAACCGAGAAATCTAAAGAATATAATAAATCTTGCCGAAATACATAAAGAGGCACTGTAATGACTAAATATCAAATATCAGAAATAAAGGCAAACTCTTATTACAATGATGACATGATGTTAGACAATTATTTTATCATTGCAACTCCGCCTTGCCCAATAACTCAAGAAGAACTAAATGCACTAAAAGAATGGAATTTTAAGGAATTAATTTCTGAAGGAAAAATCAGCATTACTAAAACCGCAGAAAAAACTAATGTTTTAGACACAGAAAAACTCAAAAAAAATGTTAATCTTGGAAAAACAGAATCAGTTACTTTAACAGATTTTCTTGATGAAGAAGAAGCTGAATCAGTTACAAATCCCGAAGAAGAACTTAAAGAAAAAGAAAATGCAAATAAAACTATTGAAGTAAAGCACATCGACATTGAAAAACCAAACACGAATTATAACTTTAGGAATATTTCTAGCGAAAATCAACATTTGGAAGTTGCAAGAAATATTTACAACGAATATTTAAAATATATAACTCAAGTTTATACGCATTATGCAACTCATCACGAATTAAGTTTGCCAGATTTAAGCGAAACTGTTCTTGAACTTTGCAATTTTATTAGAGAAAATAAAAAATATGTTTTGATTATTCAAGCGGAACAAAATAAGTTAAGCAAAAATTTTATTGTTAGCCATAGCATGCGCTCAACTGTTTTTTCGATTATTATTGCACAACAGCTAAAAATGCCAATTGATAAAATGGTTGAACTTGGAGTTACTTGTATGCTTCACGAAATTGGGCAAATCCGACTTCCGCCACAACTTTATATGTCTGACCGACCATTAACTCCAGCCGAAAAAGCACAAATGGCAACGCATCCGATTATTGGCTACAACATTGTAAAAGAAGCGGGATTTCCGTTAAGCATTCAACTTGGAATTCTTGAACATCACGAACGCGAAACTGGAACTGGTTATCCGCGACACTTGCCACATCCTGGCGAAGAAATTACACTTTATGCAAAAATTATTGCGGTTGCTTGTTCATTCGAAGCGATTTCTGCT
>CAZLXK010000303.1:0-2989 GCA_964563305.1 uncultured Treponema sp. | reverse complement strand
CGCACTTCGCTATTCGCTCATCTCGGGCAAAAAAGCGACAGTTACGCCGTAAAAAAATCGTCATTCTGAGCGAAGCGAAGAATCGAGCACTAACAAACTTACAGTTTTGCCCGAGACTAAAGGTGCTACACGGCGGGCTAAGTCGTTTAAATTTTTGCATCCGTGCAAAAATTTAACGTTTAGAATTTGCAAAGCAAATTCTAAACAAATCTTTCACTTCGGCTGTTTAACGCGACGTCCTTGTCGCTCTTTAGTGACTTTTACTTTTTATGTTAATTTGCTCGCCCGCCACTTTACTTCGAGGATGCACACTAAAACAAGAAGATTCCAACAAAACTTCAAAAACCGCTACTTTACTTCGAGAATGTAATCTAAAAACAAAAGACTCAATTTAAAAACAAAAAATAGCGACAAGTGAGACGAAATATGTCTTGACAAATAATATTGTATACAATATATTAAATTTTGCTTAAACAAGAGGTAAAAATGAGAGATTTAATAATAATTGGTGCGGGACCAGCGGGAATTTCTGCAAGTCTTTACGCAAAAAGAGCAAATTTTGATGTTTTAGTTTTTTATCATGGCGGCGGAAATCTTTTAAAAGCGCATAAAATTGAAAATTATTACGGTTTTCCTGGCGGAATCAGCGGAAAAGATTTGTATCAAAACGGAATTGAACAGGCAAAAAATTTAGGCGTTGAAGTTCAAGATTCAGAAATCACGCACATCGAGCTAAACGACGACTTAACTTTTAGCGTAACAGCAAACGATCAAAAGTTCCAAAGCAAATCCTTAATCATCGCCAGCGGAAACAAAAAACTTCGTCCAAATATAAAAGGAATTGAAGAATTTGAAGGCAAAGGAATAAGTTATTGTGCAATTTGCGACGCATTTTTTTATAAAAACAAAAATGTTTGCGTAATCGGAAGCGGAACTTTTGCTTTAAGCGAAGCCGATGATTTGTCAAATGTTGCTTCTTCTGTGAAAATTCTCACAAACGGAATTGATAAAACTGAACTTGAAAAAATCGAAAAATCTTCAAATAAAAATTATGAAATTGATTCTCGAAAAATCCGCGAAATTAAAGGAAATGAAGATAATTCAAAAGTTAAAAGCGTAATTTTTGATGATGGAACTGAGCTTTTGCTTGACGGAATTTTTATTGCACTTGGAGAAGCGGGCGCGAGCGATTTTGCAAAAAAACTTGGACTTTACTTAAAAGACGACAGCATTGTTGTAAATGAAAAAATGGAAACTAATATTCCGGGATTATATTCTTGCGGAAACTCAACTGGCGGACTTTTGCAAGTGAGCAAAGCAGTTTATGAAGGTGCAGTTGCCGGACTTTCAGTTGCAGAATATTTAAAAAGTTTAAAAAAATCATAAAAAAATTTCTTGAAAAACTGTCATTCTGAACTTGTGGCGAGCGATGTTTTTGAAGCATCAGAATTTTTTACTTCAAAGAATGGCGACAAGAACATTGCTTAACATTGTCATTTTGACAGGTGGTTGTTGAGCCTGTCGAAACACGCAATAACCGCAAAAAATTAAATTAGGAAAAATAAATGTCTGAAGAAATCTCACAAAAAAATTCACAAAAATATGATTGTTTAAAACTTGAAAATCAACTTTGCTTTCCACTTTACGCATCTTCGCGTGAAATTGTCAGAAAATATACGCCGCTTCTAAAAGAAATCGATTTAACTTACACGCAATATCTTGTAATGATGATTATGTGGGAACACAAAAAGTTAAATATTGGTGAATTAGGAAAATTTTTGTATCTTGACACAGGAACTTTATCTCCGCTTTTAAAATCGATGGAAACAAAGGGTTTAGTAAAACGTGAGCGGCAAAAAAACGATGAGCGCGTTGTAAATGTAGAAATTACGCAAAAAGGCGAAAACTTAAAAGAAAAAGCTTTAGAAATCCCAGAAAAAATGGGCGAATGTTTAAGTTTAACCAGCGACGAAGCAAAAACTTTATATAAAATTCTTTATAAAATTCTAGAAAGTTAAAGTGCAAGTTTTCTCTAGCAAAGTGCTAGTTGATTCTTCGCTTTCTGCTCAGAATGACGTGCTAATTTCTCTCAAATAAGCAAAAATTTTCAAAATAAAAATCCTAAAGAAAATGCACAAATTGTTTTGAATGTAGAATT
Source organism: uncultured Treponema sp. (assembly GCA_964563305.1). Classification (GTDB taxonomy): domain Bacteria; phylum Spirochaetota; class Spirochaetia; order Treponematales; family Treponemataceae; genus Treponema_D. The sequence continues at coordinate 831 of CAZLXK010000303.1, read as the reverse complement.
TTTGTCGTAAAGTGGCAAATTAAAAGTTATGTTTGATTCAAAACTTAATCTTATTGAAATTTGCCCTAAAACCAATCATTTGAGCAATTCCAAAATTTAAGTAAGGTTCTTGTGTAAAAAGATTTGCAAAATTAATTTCGCTTAAAGGTGAAAATCCAAAAAACAAACCTTCAAATTCTTTTGCGTACATTTTTAAATTTGCAGAAAGTGAATAAATTTTATCAAACGGATCAAGTAAAAAACTTAATTCTCCGCTTAAACTTGAAGAATTAGAAAAAGTTTTAATAGTCTTTCGTAAGAAAAATAAGGCATTGTGCTAAAAAAAGGCTCATTTTCAGATAAATATGATTTTCCATAAAATGCTCCGCCACAAGAAATTGAATTTTTTTTAGTCGCTTCAGTCGCAAATAAATTCAATGATGAAAAAAATAATATTAACAATAAAAAGTATTTTTTTATAAAATGATTTTGATTTTTACGCATTTTTCTACCACAAAAATCCTAAACTTGCCATAAAAAATCCTCATTTTGTTAATATTTATAACAATATTTTATGATTAGATTTTTTATAAGTAAAGTTTTTTTATGACTGATTTTTTGTTTTGTTCAATATGACTTGAATAAGTTTAAATCTCTATCTTACTGTGAAAATTGTCTGTTCTTTATAAGAAAGGCTTAGCCCGCCGTGTAGCACCGCTCGCTGAGCGTTCTCTGTAAAAGTGTAAGTTTATTTTTGAAGACGAATTTAAAATGTTGCAGTGGCAGATTCTAAAACGAGTTCAGAATGACAGAATTTTGCAGAGAATGGAGTGAAAACGGAAGTGCGAAAGG
>CAZLXK010000302.1:0-3018 GCA_964563305.1 uncultured Treponema sp. | reverse complement strand
TGACAAATTCTTCGCTTCGCTCAAGATGACAAGTTTTTTTACAGACTGACAATCGATTTTTTTTTACCCGAGATGAGCGGATAGCGAAGTGTGCATGGCGGTTTTATTTTAAGACTGGCGGTTTACTTCGATAACTGACACTTCTCTCACTTCTCCGCGTAAAGTGGCGGTTTACTTAGTTGACTGACACTTTGCTGAGAAAACTGGCGGTTTACTTCAAGAGCTGACATTCCTTGCAAAAACTCGCGGTTTTGTCGTGGACTCGCACTTCTCGCACTTCCTCACGTGAAGCGGAGGTTTGCAAAGGAAACTTGCGGTTTCGTCAGAAAACTGGCGGCTCTCGCGTAAAGTGGCGGTTTACTTAGTTGACTGGCGGTTCCTCACGTGAACTCGCGGTTTGCTTCGAGAACTGGCACTTGCTCGCGTTAACTCGCGGTTTCCTAAGAAAACTAACATTTCTCGCGTAAACTCGCGGTTTGCTTAGCGGACTGACACTTTTCGCGTTAACTGGCGGTTCTCGTCAGAAAACTGGCGGTTTACTTCAAGAACTAACACTTCTCGAGAGTAACTATCAGTTGTTCCATCAGTCAACTACATCAGCAAAGTTTGAAAATCCGTAACATATGCTGCTTGTGAAATTTCACTTAGTGAACTCAAGGAAGTATAATCGGCAGTAAAAATAACGCCATTTCCTCCGTATTTTTCTTTGACTGGTTTAGAACTTACAAATCCGCAAATAACAAATTTATCTAACAAAGAAGAATATATATAACCGTTCCAATTTATATCACCTAAAGTTTCTTTATAACTAGAATTTCTTTGATAAGTCCAATTTTCAAAATCACTTGTTGACAAAATAACGCCATTTAACTCCGCTTGAGAACTTGAGGCTGGAAATATAAAAACAAAGGTTTCATCTTTATTTACAACATTCGGATAAATTCCTGTAGAAACGTCTTTTTTATTTATTTTAATTGAATGTATTTGCCAATCTGGATTTCCGCTAAATAAATTTGATTTATTGCAAACCGCGATTTGTGAACCTGTTCCACAAACAACAACTCTTGTTGAAGATATTTTAATTGTATAAATTCCATTTGTCATTTTATCTTTAGACAAAACTGTTTGACTTTTGCTTATAGAAGTTCCGTCAAAATTTATCATTTTAAGTTCGCTTGTTGACAAAGAAAAAAACTGATTATTTCCTTGATTATCTTTCATAGGAAATACAATTCCGTCAGAATCACAAACTTTTGATGTAGTTTTATTTGTAAGGTCGATTTTATAAACTGAATAAACAGTTCCAGTTCCGTCATTTTGAGCGTTAGTTAAATCTATAAAAGTGTAATAATAATTGTTAAAAGCATAAAAAAGAGAACTCGGAGAATTTAGTACAGGTTTTTCGTAATTTCCGCCCAGTTTACAAATTTTTGTAAAAGTTTGCTCTTCATTCTGTTTTTTATACTGATACAAATAATAAGTAAAATTATTCGAATTATTATTAACTGCATACGGAGCACCGAAAAAAAATAAATTTCCATTTGCTTGATAAAAATTAAAATAATTCATATGAATGTCTGAAGCTTTAAAAATGCTAGACCAAGTTTCACCATCTGAACTTTTATAAATTGTCAAGCCTGAAATATTAGCATTGCTTTCAAAATTTCCTACAAACAATGTATTGTCAAATTCTGTTATACTTTTTGGAAGTCCTTGAAACGTTGATTGATGTTTCCAAACACTCGCTGGATTACTTTTTACATCATCAGTTGCTTGTAAACATCCGCTTAAATTGAGTGTTAAAAGTCCGCTTGCTAAGAACTTTGTCCAAAAGTGTTTCATCCATACCTCCTTTTGTCCTGTGCTTGAATCCGCCATTTTTTTTCTGATGATTTTTTTCCGATCAGTTAGCAAGAAACTTAAAATCGCACGTTTCAAGTTTCCGCTTTTTTGCGTCCGTCTCCGTGATATTCATAATCTACATATTTTTTTAGTCTTCTGATTTTGAATTTTTAATCTCCCAAATAATCGAAATTATGTTTGCAATTACAGAAACACTCAGCGAACAAATTACAATTATTTTTAAAACTTGATTTTGAAATCCGCCACGAACTAAAACAACAATCAACAAACAAAATGCAATAATTTGTAAAATAGATGAAATAAGATTTAAAATTTTTTTTGTCATATTTAACCTCAAAAAATAAAATTAGTTTAACGAATAAAAAATTCGCCTTAGATGATTTTAAGTTTTATCAATCACACAACATAAAAATCAGTATTAAAATAAACATCAAAATAAATTTTAAGCCGAGTGATATTTTCATAATATATTTCAGTTTTATTTTTTATCAAGTATTTTCGAGAATAATTTGATTTTTTGACATTTGAATTTACTAATATTTTGTGCTACAATAATCAAATTATGGCAAAACCAAAGACAGAATTTTCATTAAATCAAAAAATTGTTTACCCAAGTCAGGGTGTTGGAAAAATCGTAGACATTTTTAAGAAAGATTTTAATGGTGAAGAAGTTTACTATTATAAAATTTACCTTGATGTTTCAGATATGAACGTTATGGTTCCAGTTGAAAATGCTTCAATCATTGGAATTCGTGCAATTGTAAGTGCCGAAGAAGCACAAAAAGCTTTAGATATGATTGCTCAAGATTTTGAGCCACCAACTTCAGATTGGAAACTTCGCTATCAAACAAATCTTGAACTTCTAAAAAAAGGCACAATCAACGACATTGCAGAAATTGTTCGTTCACTTTATCATCGTTCAAAAGTAAAAGAATTGCCTATTCTTGAAAGAAAATTATACGACAATGCAAAAAAACTTTTAATTGACGAAATTTCAGATGCAATGGGAATTTCTGATGCAGAAGTTGAAAAAAAACTTTTAGAAAAACTAGAGCCACTTGGTCCAAAAATTGAAAAGAAACCAATTTATGCTGACGATGATGATGACGACGAATTTGACGATTTAGAAGAAAAATCATCTGACGACAATGATAA
>CAZLXK010000301.1:0-3021 GCA_964563305.1 uncultured Treponema sp. | reverse complement strand
GATCTCCTGTCAATTACGAGAATTTTCTCTTCGCGAAAATTCTCACAAAACTTTGCAGTTTTTAGGCGACATCCGCGTCGCTACCTTAAAATTCGCTGTTAATTTTTGATGTAACGTTAAGTGCTGGTTCTCTGCAAATGTGATGGTTGATTTTTTTTGCTCGAGATGAGCGTAAGCGAAGTGCGCAAGGGCGGCCGAAGTCAAAAAAATTTGCTCCAATGGTTCGATAAACTCACCAACTTAAAAAAAACACGCAAAACTTTATAAAACCTATTGCATTACTAGGAAATAAGTTATATATTTTTGTTGTATCATATCGAAAAAGTAGGGAATGTTATGGGTTTTAATACAGACGCTTTGCATAAAGAAAATTCTCGGGAAAAATCTTTTGGTGCAACACTTACGCCAATTTATCAAGTGAGTGCTTTTTGTTATGAAAATGTGGAAACTTTAGAGAAAGTTTTTGCAGGAAACGCTTCGGGCTTTGCGTACACTCGAATTGGAAATCCAACGGTTGCGGCTTTTGAACAAAGAATTGCGGCTTTGGAACACGGATTTGCGGCAGTTGCGTGCAGTTCTGGAATGGCGGCAATTTCGCAAGCACTTTTGAATATTTTGTCGGCGGGCGATGAACTTATTTGCTCGAGCGGACTTTATGGCGGAACAATTCAACTTTTTTCTATATTAAAGCAGTTTGGAATTAAAATCATTTATACGAGCGATTTTTCATCACAACATCTTGAGTCGATTTTTTCTGAAAAAACTAAGGCGATTTTTGCTGAAGTTATAAGCAATCCGAGTCTTGAAATTATTGATGTTAAAAAACTTGGCACTTTTGCTCATTCTAAAAAAATTCCTTTGATTGTGGACAGCACAACTGCAACTCCTTTTTTGATTAAGCCGATTGATTTTGGTGCGGACATTGTGATTCATTCTTCGTCAAAATATATTAACGGTTCGAGCGACAGCATTTCTGGCGTAATTATTGATAGCGGAAAATTTAACTGGGATTTTGAAAAGTTTCCCGCTTTACAGAAATATAAAAAGTTTTCGTCTTTGGCTTACACAGTTCGCTTGCGTAAAGATTTAGTTGCGAGCGTGGGCGGTTGTCTTTCGCCTTTTAACGCTTATATGAATCTTGTGGGACTTGAAACTTTAGGTTTGCGGATGGAACGGATTTGCAATAATACGAAAAAATTGGCACTTGCACTTTCAAAACTTGATGGAATTCGCGTGAATTATCCGCTGATTGATTGTGATGATGACGCTGGCGGTTCTTCTGACGAAACTTGTACTTCTCGCAATCAAATTGACGCTGAGGTAGGGGAGCGACACTTAACTTCGAGAAGCGACGCTACATTTGGCACAAGCGACAGTTCTCGCGACCAAACCGACAGTTTTCTTAGTAAAGTGGGCGGTTCTTCCAGCGAAGTGGCAACTTTCCGCGACCAAACTGCCAGTTCAACTAGCGAAAGTGCCAGTTCCGCCAACACAAGCGTAAGTTCCTCAAACACAAGCGACAGTTCTCGCGACCAAACTGTCGCTACGGCAAATCCAAGCGACGCTGAAGCAAACACAGCGAAATCTTTATCGCGTTTAGATTTAGTCAAAAATCAACTTCGAGGCTTTGGTGGCGGAATTTTAACGTTAAGAGCAGGTTCAAAAGAAAAAGCGTTTAAGATTTTGAATTCACTAAAAATCGCAAAAATTGCTTCAAACATTGGCGACGTAAGAACGTTAGTAATTTATCCAGCAACAACTCTTTACATTCACAACACAAAAGAAGAAATGAATGCAGCGGGCGTTTTTGATGACACAATCAGAATTAGCGTTGGAATTGAAGATGCAGAAGATTTAATTGCTGACTTTACAAATGCAATCAAAATCAGCAACGAAAAATAAGTCACTCTGAATTAAGTTCAGAGTCTGTTGATAAAAAAAATTTGTGTAAGGAGAAAATAAAAAGTTGACAAAATCTGCTGACTTTTTATGGGAGAAAAAAAATGGCTGAACAAATTGATTTTGCTGCCTTAAAAAAAGGCGGATTTATGCGACAAAAGCAAAAAGGAAAATTTTCTCTTCGCTTAGGAATTGTTGCAGGTCATCTTGACGCAAAAGGTTTAGCGACAGTTGCTCAAGTTGCTCAAAAATATGGTCACGGTTATGTTCACATGACAAGTCGGCAAGGAATCGAAATTCCGTTTATTGATTTTAAGGATATTGAAGAAGTTAAAGCTGAACTTTTAAAAGGTGGCGTAAAACCTGGCGTTTGCGGTCCTCGCGTGCGAACAGTAACTGGATGTCAAGGAAACCAAATCTGTCCTTCTGGATGTATTGATTCTTATGACATCGCGACAAAACTTGACAAGCGATATTTTGGTCGAGAATTGCCGCACAAGTTTAAGTTTGGCGTTACTGGTTGCCAAAATAACTGTCTAAAATCCGAAGAAAATGATGTTGGAATAAAAGGCGGAATGTTGGTTCATTGCGAAAAGTCAGAATGTATAAAATGTGGCGTTTGCGTAAAAGCGTGCCGCGAAAATGCAATCACTTTGGATCAAGAACAAGGAATTTTGCTTGACGAAAGTAAATGTAATCATTGCGGAAGGTGCGTAAAAGCGTGTCCAACAGACGCTTGGAAAGGCAAAAGTGGATTTTTAGTTTCGTTTGGCGGACTTTTTGGAAATAAAATCTACAAAGGCGAACAGTTGCTTCCTTTAATCACGGACGAAGATACATTGTTCCGCGTAACTGACGCAGCAATTCAGTGGTTTGCCGAAAATGCCAAGCCAAGCGAACGTTTTAGATTTACGTTGCAGCGAGTTGGCGAAGAAGATTTTAAGAAAAAAATTAAAGCAGCGTACGATGGCAGAAGTTAGCGGTGAAGAGCAAGTCTCGGTGGTCAAGCCTCGATGGTTGAAATCGCAACGAAGTTTATAGCGGCAGAGTCGAAACCACAATTTAATTTGGGCGTTCCCCTTCGCTATGCTTCGGGTCGGGCTTTTGCGTTATAAAATTTGC
>CAZLXK010000300.1:483-3048 GCA_964563305.1 uncultured Treponema sp. | reverse complement strand
TTATTTGCGACAAAATCCGCTAAAGCAGTTGGAGTATAATGCGAACCAGTTTCTTTTATTTCTAAAGACGTCATAATGCTACTTATAGTATTCACTATTTTTATTTTCGTCAACAAAAAATATACTATATTTTAATTGTACAACTGTCACTATATTTTCACATTTGTTCAAAATAACGAAAAAATCGACAGTTTACAAAATCTAACCTAACATAGATTGCTTCAGCTTTTATTCTCAAAATGGCGACAAGTTTGTCGACACAAAACCGAAAAACAAAAACACAATATTTCTTGAAGTTTTACACAAATCTAATATGATAAAAGTTAAAGAAACAATTTTTAGTTCAAATTTCAAAAAGTAAAAAAGCGAGGTTTTTATGTCAGAAAAATCAGAAAAATTTCAAGAATTTAATTTACAGTCGGCACAAGAAGGTTGTGTTCTCTTAAAAAACGAAGGCGAAACTTTGCCACTTTTGAGTCAAGATAAAGTGAGCGTTTTTGGCAGAGCAGCGTTTGATTTTATAGCGAGCGGACTTGGCTCAGGAGGTTCAGTTCACGTTCCTTACAAAACAGTTTTAATGGAAGAACTTTTAAAATTATCTCAGGAAAGTGGCGGACCAATTTTTAGCAAAAACTTAGTAAACCTTTACAACGAATGGCGAAAAGAAAATCCTTTTGATTCAGGAGGAGGCGTTTGGGCGGGCGAACCTTTTAGCCAAAAAGATTTGCCACTTACGAGCGAAATTGTCAATCAAGAAAAAAAATTTTCTAGTAAAGCAATTTATGTAATTTCAAGAAACGCTGGCGAGGATAAAGATTTAATTCAAGAAAAAGGAAGTTGGTTTTTAAGCGACACAGAATACGAAAATTTAAAATTAATCTGCGAAGTTTTTGAAAAAGTTTGCGTAGTTTTTAATTCTTGTTCGATTGTTGACACAAGTTTTGCTTCAAATGCAGATTTTAAAAATCACATTACGGCAATCCTTTACGTTTGGCAAGGCGGAATGGAAGGCGGAAAAGCGGCAGCAAATGTTTTGTGTGCAAAAGACAATATCAGCGTTTGTGGAAAATTGAGCGACACGATTGCTAAAATTCAAGATTATCCTTCTACAAAAAATTTTGGTCAAAAAGATTTTATTTTTTACCAAGAAGATATTTACGTTGGCTACAGATATTTTTTGACTTTTGCTCAAGAAAAAATTTTGTTTCCTTTTGGATTTGGACTTTCTTACACAAATTTTGATGTAAAATTTTTAAATTCCACTTTTGATGAAAAAATGAATTTTCACGTTAAGGTTCAAGTTCAAAATTGCGGGAAAAAATATTCTGGAAAAGAAGTTGTGCAGTTGTATTTAAAATCTCCTCAAGGAAAACTTGGAAAAGCAAGTCGCGTTTTAGTTGCGTTCAAAAAAACTCCGCTTTTGTCTCCAGGCGAAAAATGTGAACTTGAATTAAGTTTTAACTTAAAAGATTTTGCCTCTTATGATGATTCAGGAATTACTGGAAATGCTTATTCTTGGATTTTGGAAAAAGGAAGATATTTTGTTTTTGCAGGAACTGATTCACTTTCTGCAAAAAAATTAGATGCGTTTTTTGAATTAAAAGATGATTTTATTGTAGAAAAAACAGAACAAGCGGCAGCTCCAACTAAAAATTTTAAGCGAATTAAACCTAAACTTTGTGATTCTGATTCTGACGGCGAAACTTTGGCGGACGAAACTTTACTTGAAACAAAAAATTTTGAAATTCAAACAGAAGATGTGCCTTTAAGCAAAATCAACTTAGAAGAGCGAATCAAAAAAAATCTTCCAAAAGACATTGCTTTTACAGGAAATCAAAATATCACTTTTGGAGATCTAAAATCAAACTTAAAAGAAAATCAGCAATTAGACGAAAACTTGCTAGACAAATTTGTGGCTCAATTAAATCCTCAAGAACTTGCAACAATTGTTCGAGGAGAAGGAATGATGAGTTCAAAAGTTACAATGGGCGTTACAAGTGCGTTTGGCGGATTAAGCGAAAGTTTACATTCTTATAAAATTCCAGTTGCTTGCACTTCAGACGGACCTAGCGGAATCAGAATCGACACAGGAAAAGAAGCAAATCTTATGCCAACTGGAACTTGTCTTGCTTGCACTTGGAATCCTGAACTTGTAGGAAATCTTTATTTTGAAGAAGGCGCGGAACTTTTAAAAAATCAAATTGACACGCTTTTAGGACCTGGAATGAATATTCACAGAAATCCGCTTAACGGAAGAAATTTTGAATATTTTAGCGAAGATCCGCTTTTAACAGCTCAAATCGCTTCAGCCGAAATGAAGTCTTTGCACAAAGCCGGCTCAAACGGAACTTGCAAACATTTTGCTTGTAATTCACAAGAACTTTGCCGCAATTCAAGCGATTCTATTGTTTCTGAGCGAGCACTTAGAGAAATTTACTTAAAAGCGTTTGAAATTTCAGTAAAAAACGGAAGCGTTCATTCTTTAATGACAAGTTACAACGGACTTAACGGACATTGGGCAGCGTCAAACTACGATCTTGTAAACACAATTTTGCACAAAGAATG
>CAZLXK010000300.1:0-473 GCA_964563305.1 uncultured Treponema sp. | reverse complement strand
AGGCTTAGTTATGACAGATTGGTGGGCAAAAATGAATAATTGCATAACTGGCGGCGAACCTACAGTTAAAAATGCTGCTTATATGGTAAAAGCTAGAAACGATGTTTATATGATTGTGGACAACGACGGCGCTGAAATAAATGAATATGGCGACAACATTCCAGAATGTTTGCAAAATGGAGAACTTACTTTAGGTGAACTTCAACTTTGCGTAAAAGACATTTTGATTTTTATTTTAAACTCGCCGGTTAGCAAAAGACCATTGCGTGAACTTAAAATCATTTCAAGCTTTACGTCAAAAATCAGCGAAAATGAACTTCCTCAAAATGCAAAACTTATAAAAGAAGGCGAAAATTTTATTCCAAACGACAAAACATACTTTTTTGCACAAGAAAACGCTACTTTTAACATAAGCGGAACTTACATTAAAGCCCAAGACGATTTGTCGCAGTCAGTTACAAATATTTTTATTG
>CAZLXK010000299.1:0-3054 GCA_964563305.1 uncultured Treponema sp. | reverse complement strand
GAAGAAGATAATTACGACGTAATCATTTTGTACAACAAAAATTATGATTATTGGATGCATCGCTCTTCTCCAGAAGGATTTGCCGCTTTACACGCCTTAAAAAATAATTTTAAAACTTATCTTGAATTAAATGATTTACTAAAAAAAGAATGGAAAACTAAGCACAAAACCGCTTTAGCTTTTGCTCCTGACCACGGTTGCCACAGATTTGCTGGAATTTTGGGAACTCACGGAATTGAAGAACCTTGCGATATGAATATTGTGCATCTTTGGAACGTGATTTGAGGATTTTAAAACTTTGCGACACAAAATAAAAACTTTGCTACTAAAAATTTGACACTTTTTTTGCAATTTAATTCATAAACTGCAAAATTATTTTGCCAAGAACAAATGCTGCTGGAAAAGTGATTATCGTTAATAATGTAGAAATTACGCAACTTCGGCTAGCGAGAATTTCTTCGCAATGATGTTCAACGCAGGCGATGCTTAAAGAAACGCTAACTGGTGCACTAAATCCAATCAAAATTGCCATTAAAGAATATTCGTTAAAATGATAAAGTCCGATTTTGTGAATCAAAAGGCAAATTAATGCAACTAAAATTGGACCGGCGATATTTCTTAGCAAAGCGATTATCCAAGAAAATCCATCAGAAAGACTTTCTGAAAGTCGGGCTTTTCCAATGCTCATTCCAATCATAAACATACAAAGTGGCGAAAGTAAATTGCTGATGGAGCGAATTGTTACGTAAAGAATTGGCAAAGTTTTATCAAGGCGAAGAATCGAATAAGATTTTTGTTCAACAAGAACTTGTGGCATTATATTTTGTGTAAGAAAAACGAAAATTCCTAAAAACATTCCAATCATAACTGGAGTCAAAAAAACTTTTTTAAGCGAAGTTCCCAAATTTGAAAACGAAATTTTTTGTCCGCTGATGATTGAAAGTCCGATTATGTAAACAAAAATTCTAAAAACTATGCTGATTGTGCTTATGCAAAGCATAACTTCTTCTTGATTTTGATAAACTGACTGCAAAATTGGCATACTGAACAGAGTTGTTTGCCCAATCGCCATAAAAAGTGCACTGACTGTAGAAACTTTTTTGCCTTTTTTTATAAAAATCAGTTTTCCAATCACAATCAAAATTATATAGAAGAAAATTGCAAGGAAAAATTCAACAATGCTTGCCTTAAAACTTTCCCATTCAAAATCTTGCATAAAAGCACTAAACGCAAAGCACGGAACTGTCAACTTCCAAATTAAAGCGGAAATGGTTTTTTCGCCTTGTTCGTTGACAAAACCTTTTCGCATAAATAAAAATCCTAGAAAAATAATGATTATTGTTTGCAAAAATGCACTTAAAAAATGTGAATCCGTAAAAACTTCAAGGAAAATATTTAACATTTTGATTTTTTTGCTCGCTGATTTGATTTAATTGATTGTAGAAAAAATATAATTTTTTGTTTTGTAAAATATAGCATAAAAACGCTTGATGTTTAATATTGAATTTTTTGATTTATTTGCTAAGTGGGGATTTGCGACGAGGATTGATACTTTTTCGTGCTAAGGCGACGCTTGCTTAACGGACTGACGCTTGTTGCAAGAAGTGGGCGGTTTGTTAGCGAACTGACAGTTTCTCGTGCTAAGTGGTGGTTTACGGCGAGGACTCGCGATTTTCTTTAGAAATTGGCGGTTTGTTGTGCTAGCAGACTGCTTTTTCACGAGAAATTGAAACTTTTTTATGCTAAGTGGGCACTTTTTTGCACGAACTTGCGTGCGGTTAAAACTTAGCACAAAAAAATTTCTGTTTAATATTGAATTTTTCTTGTTAAGAAATCTCATTTAATTGACCGCAATCATTCTGCGATTTATAATTTTATTGTATGAAAAAAGATTCAGTTTTCGTAATTTACAACGCGCGCTTGGTTGATTCAAAAATTGATTCTCCCGGCGCAGTTTTAATATCAAATGGAAAAATCCGCTCAGTTTGGCTTGGAAATTTCTCGACATTTGAAGATGTCGCAAAAGTCATTTTTTCTAAAAAACGCGAAATCACAACTTTTGATGAAAATGCCCCGATTCCGCCGATGAAAAATGTTGACGGAGAAGATTTTACAAACGCGTACATTTTCGACGCGAAAAAACTTGTCTTAATGCCGTCGTTCATCGATATGCACGCGCATTTCCGCTATCCTGGACAAACTGAAAAGGAAGATTTGGATTCAGGACTTCACGCCGCAGTTGCGGGCGGATTTGGAACCTTGGTTTTGATGCCGAACACAAAGCCGGTGATTTCCACGAAAACGCAAGCCGAATCCGTGATGAACGAAGCGAAGGAAAAAAATCTTGCGCGGATTTTTCAGACAATCAGCATCACAAAAAATTTTGAAGGAAAAGATGTTTCTGGAATTGATGAAATTTCAGCGGAAGAATTTCCAGTAATCACCGAAGACGGACACGATGTCGAGTCAACTTTTGTCATGCTCGAGGGAATGAAAAAAGCGGGCGAAAAAGGAATCATCGTGAGCTGCCATTGCGAGGACACTTTTCTTGCCGCGGCTGCAAAGCCTTACAGAGCGCGTGCTTTGAGCTTTATGAAGCAATATGACATTCCGGCGGGAAAAATCTGGGAAAAAGTTCCGAACGTTCCTTCTCCCGTGAATTTTGAAATCGACGGAAATTTCGCGACGGCAAATCAGATTTTGGCTCTTGCAGAAGATGCGGCGACTTTGCGGAATATTGAAATTGCAAAGCACGCAAAAGCGCACATTCACATTTGCCATTGCTCGACAAAAACAAGCATGGACGCGGTCCGGCGTGCAAAAGCAGAAATTAAAGAAGGAAAAATTCCGGAAGGTTTTGAATGCACAGCTGAAGTTACTCCGCATCATCTTTCAATGGTTGGAACTGACGCTCCTTTTACACGCGCGCTTGTAAATCCGCCGCTAAGAAGCGAGGAAGACAGGCGCGCCGTAATCGAAGCCTTGCGCGACGGAACTGCCGACTGCATCGCGACTGACCACGCGCCTCACACGCAGGCGGACAAAGCGGCTGGA
>CAZLXK010000298.1:0-3061 GCA_964563305.1 uncultured Treponema sp. | reverse complement strand
AACTGCCAGTTCGCTAAGAAAACCGCCAGTTTTATGTGCTAAGTCCTAACATTTCACTCATCGCCTTTAAGCGTCGCAATCAAATCTTCAAGCCGTTCTTTAGAAACCGCCCCAATAATCACATTTTGCGTTTCGCCATTACGGTCAATAAAAAAAGTTGTCGGATAAGCGTAAACATTGTAAGCACCTGAAACAATCCCGTCAAAATCCATCAAACAAGGATAAGAATAATTATTTGAGTTCAAAAATTTTACAATGTCAGGCAAATCTTTTTCGCGGTAAAAATTCGGAGAAGCAATTCCTAAAATAAAAACATCATCGTCGCCAGAATCAAGCAAATCGTTGTAAACTTGCTCGAAAAAAGGCATTTCTTGTCTACAAGGCGGACACCAAGTTGCCCAAAAGTTTAAAACCACAATTTTTCCTTTAAGCTGAGAAAGCGTCCATTGCATTCCGTTTTGATCAAAAAGTGAAAAATCTTGAGGCAAAGGAAATTTTCTATTTTTCTGATTTTCAGATTCGCTGATTTTAGTTTGCTGATTTTCTGTTTGATTTTCAATTTCGCTCGTTTTACTTTTTGAATTTTCTGATTCTTCGTTAAGTTGATTTTTTGATTGACTTTCAGATTGATTTTTAAATTCGCCAACTTCACTTTGCAAATTTGCTGATTGATTTTCAGCTTTTTTATTTTCTGACTTTGAACTTTTGATTTGAAAAATTCCACTAACAATCATAAAAATTCCTGCTACAATCAAAATAATTCCGCCGATTTTTGAAGTCCACTTTGCAATATTTTTGTGATTTTTTAAAAAACTTAAAACTGGAGAAGCAAAAATTCCCGCTAAAACAAACGGAAGTGCAAATCCCAAAGTGTAGCATAAAATTAAAAACATTCCGTTTGCTTTTGTTTGTGAATTTGCCGCCATTACAAGAATTGACGCTAAAGCCGGACCAACGCAAGGTGTCCAAGAAAAACTAAATACAAATCCGAGTAAAAAAGCCGCGCCTTGTGAAGATTTTATTTTTGATGCATTAAACGGAAGTCTTTTCTCTTGCTGAAAAAAACTTTTGCCTAAAAATCCAAACTGTAAAAGTCCAAAAAAAACTACAAGAATTCCGCCTAAAATCAAGAAAAAAGATCGATTCTTAAAAATAAGATTTCCAAGTGATGTTGCTCCAAGTCCAAGTAAAAAAAATGTAATTCCAATTCCTAAAGCAAAAAGTAAAGAATTTACTGCAAGTTTTTTCTTGCTATAAATTTCAGTTCCGCCAGAAAGATAAGACAAATAAACTGGCAAAAGCGGAAGTACGCAAGGAGAAGCAAAACTTAAAATTCCTTGCAAAAACGCAGTAAAAAATGAAAGTTTTTCAAAATCCATAAAAAATCCTCAATCCTAATTCATCGCTTCTAAGTTCTAATCTTTTACTCCTAGCAAAAAAAAGCGTGGCATAATTAAAAAATATTTTTTGTCAATTTGTGCTTTGTAATTTTGTTGAATAAGATTTAATAAATCATTTAAAAAGTCGTTTTTTTCATCATCATCGTCAAAAAAATCTAAATAAGGTTTTAAGCCACTTCCTTTGTACCATTCTAAAATTTCTTGTGGATTTTTAACCAAATGATAATAATCAGTTTTCCAAACACAAACGTTTTTAAATTTTTTCGCATACAAATCGTAATATTCAGTCGCGTTTAAATTAAAAAAATTTTTGATTGATTTTAATTTCTGCCATTTTTTTTCAATTAAAGCGTAAAGATTTTTGTAAAATTGCGATTCTTGAGTTAAAGGAATTTGAAAAGCAAAAGTTCCGCTTGGTTTTAAGGACGCAAAAACTGTCTCGCATAATTCTTCTTGATTTTTGATCCAATGAATGCAAGCGTTTGAAAAAACTAAATCATATTCGCCTTTGTGTGAATAAAAAAAATCTGGCGCAACTGCAAGTTCAAAACTTAAAGTGGCGTAATTTTTTCTTGCTTTTTCTGTCATATTTTTTGAAGAGTCTATTCCTAAAATTTTAGAAGACGGAAATTTATTTTTTAGAGCAAAAGTGCTGTTTCCCGGTCCAGAACCTAAATCTAAAATATTTTTATATTCGCCGTTAAGATGATTTAATAAATCAAGCGAAGGTTGCGTTCTTTCTTTTTCAAATTTTGAATATTGATTAGCGTTCCATTCTGACATTTTTTCTCCGTTGATTTTGATTGTGTTCTTGCCGAACTTGCAACGAAGTTTCAAGCAAAGTAGATTTTTTTTATTTAAAAATTTTTTCTTAGCACAAAAGAATCATTCTAAATTTAAATTTAATCAAAATTTAAAATCTTTACCATAAAAAAACTGTTTCGCTGATTTTTTGATGATTTTGAAAGTTGCCGCGTCATTACGAGGTACGAAGCGATCTATATTCTCTTTGTGCTAAGCGAATGTCCGCTGAGTTAAGCAAGCACCACTTGTGCTAACAAAACCGCCAGTTCTCGCGAGCAAGCGCCACTTGTGCTAAGTGATAATCCGCTGAGTTAAGCAAGCGCCACTTGTGCTAACAAACCGCCAGTTCTCGCGAGCAAGTGTCGCTTGTGCTAAGCAACCGCCACTTGCAAAAATAACAAAGCTTAGCCCCGATCCTAAGGGCGCGACGAAAGGAGCGTTCTTGCAAAGCAAGAATGGAGGCGATAAGCCGTAACCCTGAAGAGCGGGTTTATTTTAGGGCGAAATCTTAGCACAAGAAATTTTCTGTGAAAAAAAGAATTCGCTCCAAAATCCTAATTTCTACTGTCTAAGTTTTAAATTCCTAAAATCCTAAACTCTGACGACAAAACAAAGAATATTGAAGTTTTACTGCTAATTCATTTCGCACTTTTAGATTAAAATTATTTCAAAAATAGACATTAAGTTTTTTTTATATTAAAAAGGAGACAAAATTATTATGAACACAAAATCACTTTACGAAAACGCACGCGAGCAATACGCAAAATTAGGAATTGACACAGACAAAGCCTTAAAAACGCTAAAAGAAACGCCAATTTCAATGCACTGTTGTCAAGGCGATGATTTTGGCGTATTTG